>CAYPUO010000129.1:0-1911 GCA_964413775.1 uncultured archaeon | reverse complement strand
TGTGAGAGATTTCAGAGCAAGGTCTATTCTCCTCTGTGGAGCAACATCAACCGAGCGTGGGTATGCCATACCACCATATGAAATACGAGTTGTTTCTTCAGCAGGGGCTGCGTTTTCAATTGCTGTCACAAGCATCTGAATGGGGTTTATCCCTGTCCTGAAGTGAATGATTTCAAAGGCCCTGTGAAGGATATTGATTGTCATTGCCTTCTTGCCTGCATTTCGTCCTGTTCGGGTCTTCTTCTCCTTTCTCTTACCAGAGTTCAGGAGCTTATTGACATAGCGCTCAACAATCGGGACACGTGACTTTCTGAACCTCCGAGCAGCGTGGCGTCCAGCTGTATGAGGGATAAGCATAGGCTTCAGCGAGATATATCGTACAAGCCCTGGGTCTTTAATCTGGACCTCTGTAGGGTCCCACTTGCCAAATAGCAGGAGGTCAGGGGCAACATGAGCCGGAGTTGACGGCTCTGTCTCGATTTCTGAATTCTTCTCTTCGTCGGACATCGTGACCACCTATCTAATTGGTTTCTCCTTCTTGCCATAGATGAGCGACTCTAGGCTTACGCCGTTCACCTTTGTGACCTTCCATCGTACTCCGGGCAGATCACCGACTGCACCACCCATCGCACCACCAATCCCCTCTACATGCACCCTATCATGCTCATCGATAAACTTGAGCGCACCATCACCAGGTAGGAATGCTGTAATCTGCTTACCGTTCTTGGAGAGCTGTACTCTCACAGCCTTTCGGATAGCTGAATTGGGCTGCTTGCTCTCAACTCCGACCTTTTCTAGAACAATGCCACGTGCCTGTGGGGCACCCTCTAGCGGGTCTGTCTTCTGCTTGAGTTTGAGAGTCCTGCTCTTGTAGTCGGACTTTTTCCAACGAAACTTCCTTCGTTTTCGGCGGAGTGGCCTTCCGGCAAACTCACCGAGTGGACTTTTTGATGGTGACAATTCAATAACCTCTTTTGGGGGATTACGTTGAGCATGCCTTTTCAGGTCTGCTCTGTGGATGGTTAGAGCACCCGCTTTTTGTATGCTTAAAAGCATTATGAAACAGGGTTGTTTTTAGGCTATCATTACGTTCTCAAGCTCGAAGTGACGACGCACAAGTATTCGTGCTCTGGCCACATTACGGCCACCTTGACCAATAGCAATACCCCGGTCTTCTTTCTTTACAGTGACATAGGCGATGAGACTGCCATCCCTGCTCTCAGATATCTTAATCTTCTCCACACGTGCTGGGGCAAGGGCGCTCTTGACGAAGTCCTCAGCATTATCGGCCATCTCAACGACATCAATCTGTCTACCAAACGCGTCTGCTGCGGCCTTCACTTTCTCGCCACCTCTCCCGATGGCACGACCAAGCTGCTTCTGACGCACAACAAAGATGAGTCTGTTACCCTGATCATCACGGACGACATCAACAGCCGCAGCACCAGTGATACGCTCAAATGTTGCGATGAGCTGCATCTCGTCCATGGATAGTTTGATGTTAGCCAAGCTAATCTCCTCAGACCTGCTTCAATATCTTTGAGTCGCCAGGTTCGATAACTGCAATTGCAGATATCATGAATGGCTTACCGACAGTTTCTCCAAGGTCCCATGAGGTTCCTTCGAAGACCTGTATCTTGGTCCCTCCTAACTGGGCATATCGCTCGATGTCGTCGCGTTCATCCCGTGGGCAGTTGGCTGCGACCACAATCAATTTGGCCTCTCCTTCTCGAAGGGCGTCAATGGAGGACTTGGCACCAATCTTGCACTTACCAGTGCTTACTGCACTCGCGATTAACTGATTTAGGCTCAATTGTCTAACCTCTTTCTTTTCGTAAACTGTGACTTGTGGTAAGCCCAGAAACTTGGTTGCTTCTGGGGCTCTCTTGTTTTAACAATTCCGCTCTGACA
>CAYPUO010000128.1:0-7397 GCA_964413775.1 uncultured archaeon | reverse complement strand
CCGCTGAAGCTCGCGGAGGTGTATTCCGGGATTCTGAGATATCTCTAATACAATGACATCTCTGAGCTTGGGTGCACGCTCATCGTTCTTTCTTTCAGCCGCAACCGTGCCCAAGACCAACGCAAAGATTGTAGATGGGCTGAAAGCCTTGGTTAATAGGCCGGGAAACAAGACGGCGGTCCCACTGCTAACAGGCGCTGTTAAAACATGAATGTCAAACGTAACGACATTCGATCCCGAAGAAAAGGACAAGTCTTGAACCGCCTTGTCAGCAGGTGTTGAAAGGGCATTGAAATAGAAGTAGCTAAGAACTCCTGAAGTAACCAGTGAAAAGACAAGAATAAACAGTAGCTTCTTAGCTCTCAATTGCAGTCTTGCTCCTACTCTGTTAATTTCACCCTGTATATATAGGCGCTGTGAATGTAGCAAACTCGTACTACTTTTACTTAACCCTTTGGGGGATAACTGAGCTTAACATGGAAGGAACACAGGTCTGCTCCGGTTGATGCACATTCTTCTTCAATGACCGACAGCGTCTGGAACTCAATTCGATTATAGTCTGTGAGGTACTCCATTACAGATTCAATGAAGCCCTTTAGAAAGTAGCATGAAGGCTCTTCGCTCTCGTATCCCTCAGCATAGGGATTATCTCTAATCTCTATAATTGCCTCCTCGTCGAGCCAAAGCTTGTATAGCTTTGCAATCTTGACATCCCCAAATGGAACGATAAGGGTTTCCAAGGCCATCTTGATGAATTCTATAATACCTTTGAAGTCACCGGGAGGCTTCTGCTTGCCAATCTTAAAATATTCTCTTTGGGCCTCAAGTCCAGCTAGTCTTCCTGCACTGTAGTATAGGTCTCGAACACGATCGGGAAACATCACCGCAATCCTACTGCCAATCTTGTTCCACGTCTTAGAGAAGAAAGCACGCATAAGGTCCCGTTCCTTTAGTTTGCCTTGCCACCAGGGAATAACTTCGTCCTGCTTTGACATAGTCCGGTTACCTCGTAAATCGGGCTGATATTATCAGTCTAGAATAAGTGCTTTGTGTTGATGAATGGTAGTATTATCATGTGAGACGAATATTCCATACACACATGTCCGAGCCTGTCGCACGACTCATCTCCTGGAATACCTTTGCTTGGACACCCTTAAACTCAAGGATTATTTCCATGATACCGCTAAAGATCTCACAGTAGCCAAAGCCTCTCATGCCTTCAAGAGTTATGTCCTGACACCAGATACAGTTCTTATCCCCAACCCGAATCGAACCTCGTGCCGAATCCATATCCACTTCTTGAGGTCTCCTATCAAAGAGTATTTTATACACAACATCAACAAGCCTCGATACGTCTTCTCTCGTGGAAATGGTATCCTTTGTCTTCTCTGCAATCTCCGTGTTCAAGTACAGCTGAGAGCCTATCTCACGACCGATTTGTCGTAACTTCTCGTTCGCCTCTTCGATGTTGCTCGTTTCGCCTAGAACCCTATCGACCATATGTGAGTACATTGTAAAAAGCAGGGGATTCTCGATTTTCGGCATGTCGCTGACCTCGATTCAATCTTCTAGAGTGTCCGACCAATCATTTGGATGGACTTCCGATGTTTTGCTAGCACCTTGATTACATCCGCTTTCGATACTCCAGCCTCCTTGGCAATGTCCACATTTGTTCTAGATCCATTGCAAAGGCGCAGAATAGGCTGATCCTCTGTTGGAATCTTGTCCTCACTGCCTGTGAACCGCGGACACTTGACAAACTTGCCCATCGTCGAAGGCGCCTTCTTAACAGCAGTGTCTTCACAGATAGGAACCTCAATGATCCCTTTAGACGCTGCCCATCTCAGACATTCGCTAATACGCTCGGTGGGCTGGAACATAGAGTCAGCAATCTGTGTGACGTTCAACGACCCATCAACAAGCATTAAAACATCAAAGCCGAAATTCCTGTATTTCGTCTTCATCTCGCCATACAAATCAGAATCAAGTGATAGTGAATTTGAGTATGAATGCCCTCGCTTTGGGACCGTGCTGGCTGCGATAACGAAATCTTCGGGAGCTCGCTCAGCTTCAACAGTAGGTGTTTCTGTCTTAGCTGGGGGGGAAGAGAGATCTGCAGTCACTTCTTCGGCTGCAGTTGATGCAGCCTTTATTGCTATGCTCTCCAAGACCTGAAGGTTCGCCTCCGATGCGTCCTCGAACTCGTCTGGCGGAGGTGGGAGCTCAATACCCTCAAGAAGACGCAGGACATTCTTCGTTTTTGCGATAGCCAGACCGAGCTGCAGCTCTGGAACGTAGAGGACCGTCAGAATCCAGTTCTCATCGACTGGAGAAAGGACAACAAGACCTTTTTCTGTGTCTATGGTCATGAGCCGTAGGTCGGACTTGTATAGATTAATCGAGTCCTTCACCCGAGGAAAGAGCTCGTCGGGAAAGGAGAAACTAACGAAGGGCCTACCACCTTTTGTCATGAGCGAATAACCAAGTACTTGGTCATCAAATCGCAGCTTAGATAGTGCTCGTTCAAGCTCACTTGACATTATATGCTTCCTCACGGTCTCTGCAGTCACATAGACTTGCGCATCTGCATTTTCTTCCAAAGGTGCTCTGAAAAGCATTGTGGTGATATAGCCATGCAGCTGCAGCTTTTTTGTCCACCGCATCCAATAGGTTCAGAAACCGTTAAGAGCTCTTGTCGTACGAACCCCTCTTGAGAACGGGGTTCAGATGCCATGAAGAATCTTATTGGTGGTATAGTCTGTGCAGTTGTTGGAACTGAAATCGTTGCGCTGCTTGTAAACTCACAGCAATACTCATGGCCAGGCATCATCCCTCAGCTTGCCACTATACTGGAAGGAGCATTCTTGCTAGCCATTTATGGTAGGCTTGGCTTGGAGTTCTACGCCTTTCAGTTCATAATAGCATGGTGTATCATTGGAGCGATTGCGGCAGGATTCTCAAATTCAAAGGCAAACTCGATAAGGACTCTAATGTGGAACGGAGTTGCCATCTCGCTTCTACTAATATCGGGAGTAATGATTCAAGATCCTGGATTCTGGCAGAGCAGTGCCAGAAACCTAACCATTTTACTTGACTTTGTCCGCTGTGTGACCATTTCTCTTTTTGCGCTTGTGACGGCTGTCCCAATCAATCATGCTCTGGAGATGAGGAGAAGGGTTGGCGAAGCCCAGGCGCCAGAAAAAATCGAAACTATCTGCGAATGCGGTGCCGTTTACAAATCGAATCCGATGATATGTGCCGAGTGTGGAAGAAAACTCCAGCAGCCATCAACGCTCCCTCGTAATTCCTCCTCCGAGTAGGCCACCAATCACGGCTGCTATAGCGGGAAATATCGCACTATTAAGGACAACCTCAAGGATTATCATTGAAACATCACTAATCAACGCAAACGGGTCTGTAGATGCAATAAAGAACACAAGCAGCCATGTTAGAAATGCAGCCAGGATGACTGTAAGGAGTGCTGCGAATACCCCCTGGATTATGTTGCGGGTCAGAAGCCCGGCAACCAAGCCTCCCGCGCCCCACGCAAGATATGTGAGCACCATCCCACCTTGCGCGCCATATCCAACGAAGTTGTATAGATTCACCAAACCAAGACTGCCGGGAAACAGGACTGTTGACACGACGGCCAGTTTCAATTCAAGGTCAGTCCTAGAGAGGAAGTCATTCACAACACTTGCGTGTACCAAGTCTGCAGGAATAAGCTGGCCAAATGTAAGGATAAGAAATGTAATCACAAATGCAGTGATTAGTCCTCCAAGTATCCCGAGACCTTGTCCCATTCAATACAACCTCTGGCATGGATACTACAAATGATACCTTTTATGAGTATGCAATATGACTACACGGTCAATCTCTGAGTTTCAAAGCCCAGGTGCAAACACTGTCCCCCAGCGCCCTGCAGGACTCTTGATAGGACTCAGCATTGAATCCTCTAAGTTCCATGACTGCATCGAATACGCCGCTGATGAGATTACAGTATTGTAGCCCAGGCATATCTGTAATGACAACCCCCTCACATAAAGGGCAGTGAGCATCACTGAACTTTATCGTTTTCTGGTCATCACTCACCTCAATTGACGTGAAGTCCTGTCCAGAATTAACCTTGTACGCCAGATGGAGCGTGTCTGAGAACTGCACGAATGTAGAGGCATGTTCGCGTATTCGATCTGCATAGTCCATAAGCAGAGTTTCGCCAACCTTAAACCCAACCGCTTTCACCTTTCTATTGATATCATCTACGCTCTCACTACTTGCCATCAATAAGTTCATCAGTTCTCTATACGTCGCCTGCCATAATGTCTTTGAGACCTTATCGATTTTAAAGGTCCATGCGAGTTTTCCTTTAACACCCATTGATATAATCTCCTACGTATGTTTTGCCTTTCGTATGAATTTCACACTCTTCCCCCTATAGGGGACAACACTCTGTAATGCCTGAAAGTACAGCATTCCAAGCGAGTCAGCAATCTCGTGCATAGTTCTATTGCCGTCGCACAACTCAAGAACAGCACGGTGTTCCTTCTTCGCCTTCTTTAGGTCGCCCTCAAAGAGAGGAAGCTCAACAATCTCAGTTTCACCTAATGATTGTTCCTCAGGGCATTCGACATCGAGGATGCTACGCGATACGCACCATTTGATAGTCTCAACTATGGGATCAATACGACGGGCAAGAGTTTCTGCTATTTTGAAGACAGTTCGCTTATCATCCACCATCATCAGAATATCCATACCAACGTTGGCATGGACACTCTTCAACTCCTGATAGATTGCAGAATCAATACGCATTGCCTCATCGTATCTTGGGCCTTTGAGCACCATGCAACCGTGCCTTACATCGATGTCCTCTAGTGGAATGGCAGAAGCCGCTGTTTCACCTATCTCAGTCGAGGAGGCATCAGACACCAATTCACTATCAGCCATATCTGCTGAAACATCAGCAGTCTCCGCCGGCTTGGGTGGCGGCGGTAGCTCAACGGTTTCCAATAAGTCAACAACGTCCTTTGTTTTCTGCAAAGCCATGCCCAGCGATTCTTCAGCACGAAAAAGAACTCCTAGTACCCAGTTTGGGTCAACCCGAGCAAGGACTACGGTTCCTTCGCCAATCATAATATTCATCAGTTTCAAAGACTCTGAGTGTATCTTCATTGTGCCTTCAATGACGGGCAGTGTTTCTTCAGGCAATGAGAACGACAAGAACGGAAGTCCATCGTTTGTAAAAAGAGCATATCCACTGACAGACTCATCATACCTGAGTTTTGTCAGGACACGTTCTAGTTCCATCTATTCACAACATCCCGGTCGATGCGAACACTTCCGAATATGCTTCACTTGAGCTTAAGTAGCTTTGCAGCATCGTCCGACGCCCGAGGGTTCTCCTTCAGGAATTCGATGATATCATCGGTTGTTGGGTGTTCTGCAGTCCCGGAGGAAACATAAAGAGAAGCAACTGCATTAGCCAAGACAAGTCTGTCCATCACTTCAAGACCGGATAAGAGCCCCCAGATGTCCCCTGCGTTCCATGCATCGCCAGCTCCACAGAGGACTCTGGACTCGGTTAGGAATGTGGGAAAACTAATCACTCTGGCACCAGCAATTGACGCGGAATAGAACTGCGTATGAAGGTCCACTGTGACACTGAGCTCTTCAGAAACGAACTCTGCTGTTGATAGCCAAGTCTCAGGGTCTTTAATCCCATCACGCCATCTAGATCTGTGGCCATCAATTGCCCAAGCAATCCAAGCTGATTCGTTCTCGTTCATTCCAAAGACATCTACGTATCCCTTCGATACAACATCGCGCATGATAGGCTCAAGCATGTTCGGATTGTTTGAGGGATCACCAAGGTCCATGAAGGTTACTGCTTCGGAACTTGTTTTCACAAAGCTTAGTAGATCCTTGGCGAATTCATATGCTCTTGAGTTGTGATTGAGATTCATGACTGCTACGAGGCCGCTATCTGCAATAGCAGACAGGTCAGATTCGTCGAGCTGCCTGAAGTCGAAACTTGATGCTGAGCCACTATCACTCACCATTAGGTTGACACGCCTGCCTCCATGTTCTACCTCTATTGAAACGGTGGCCGATAGAGACCCGTCTGTATGAACATGAGAGAGATCAAGTCCACTGGATGTCAACGATTCCAATAGACGCTTTCCTTGTTCGTCGGTCGTAGCAATCAGGACTGGATTAGTATCTAGTGCATAAAGTGCAGCCGCAGTATTTGCAGAGTTTCCACCCCGACGGATCATCTGGGTAGAGCCCATCATGTTCCCGCCACCCTGCTCGGCTAGACTTCGCAGCCCTTTGATGAACTCCTCAAGCTTACCCTGAATCACAAAGTGATCCAGAAAGAAGTCTGGCAGTATGACAGGACGCTTGAATGATGGAGGGTTCTTCAACACCTGAATCAGGGTTCTATAGTCCATCCTGCATGACCCCTGTTGGAGCCTCGGTCAGCTATACCTTCTTCAAAGCTGCCTTGACCAGAGCCATTAGTCTGTCTTCAGATATATCAGCCTTTTTGGCGACCTTGTCAATCTCACAATAAGCAAGATCCTCAATTGTCTTTATTCCAGCTGCGATGAGAAGCTCTGCCTCGCCCTTCTTGAGTGCTTTTAGTGTGGCAAGATCACTGACCACCTCTTCTTCTGCTGCTGGTTTTGCCTCCTCTTCTGCAAGGAGTGCCTCAACAAACTCTTCCATCTCTCTGGTATAGGTCTTCAAGATCTCGACATTCTGAGAGTGCAGGGTCCTCCTTCGTACATCTACGATTAGTCCCATATCGCGGGCTTCCTTCACGGTCAGCCCAGCCTCTTTTAATTCCCCAATTGTAAAGCCCCTTCCACGTCGTGGCTTTGCATCTTCTGGGGATTTCACGAACGATTCTGCACTAATGTCGAAGCTCATTGTATGACCACCTGACTGGCGTCAACCCTTGGTGTTTACTTATTAGGCTTTCGAGATGGCAAAGTGTGAATCACATAACAGAAATACTCAGATTACCTATGTCTGATGCCTGCTCTTTTTGAATCGCATGAACTCCATTTCTATAAAGAGGCTGCACAGTGTAATAGGAAAAACAGAGAGCAATACGTATGCAGCGTCAATGGGAGGAGGCCAAGTTTGGAAAACCGACCACGCTAGAAGCATTACCGCTATGAATGAAAGAAGAACAATACAGCTTATTGGTTGTCCTACTGAATACCGATTCTTATTGGACAAATCATGGGATTGAGCAAGTTCTATCGAAAGGGTCGCCTCCTCGAACAGCACCACATAGAAAATCAGCATTGCAAAGCCGGGAATTACAAACAGGAACGTAACCTCAGAGTCCATGCCGAGGGGATATATACCAACGAGAGCAAGTACTATTG
>CAYPUO010000127.1:0-7430 GCA_964413775.1 uncultured archaeon | reverse complement strand
AATCACCGCACGGGAAACACCAGATGCGTCCTTGACCATCACGCCTTTTGGTGTGACAAGCTTAACCTCCACATCACGACCGAGCAGGGTTGCACCAGCAAGTTCGGATATGCTCTTGTCAAGTTCGTTAGGCGTCACATAGTACATCTGACCGCCTGTTGCCTCTGCTAGTAGTCCAAGCGTCTTAAGCTCCATACCTGCTCCAGATGCTATGCCAACAACGTCAACGGCAGTCCCAAGGTCCATGAACTCCTTGCCAAGCTGCTCATAAAAGGCACTCGCAGGTGTCACTTGGTATCCCTCAAGAGCTCCAATTCCCTCATTTGCTAGGCCGTCAGTCAAGAGGACAACGTGGCCGACATTGCGGTGCTTGGCGATAACAGAAGCCATAGCAACTGCCGGTCCAAGAGCAGTACCACCTTGGTCGCGGAGCGAACTCACATGCTTCTTCAGCTTCTCGGAGTTCTTTCCGACTTGTATAAGCTTGATGCTGTCAAGCATCCTCTTCGTTGACTCAACTATACTCTCATAGTTGGGGAACGACCCAAGAGGGAGCTGCAGTGCATCACCTGTCTCTAGGTTTCGAAACAAGACACTGCTCTCGAATTCAATGAGCCCAAAGGACGTTTCGGGCGAGTTGGCAGCAAGACTATCAATGGATGTTGTCAGACTCCTCTTGACTGCCGACAGATTCGCCCCTGCCATAGATCCAGAGACGTCGATAAGCGCAAGAAATGATTTTCCACTCGCCGCCACCGTGCCAGTGCCAGTACCTGTCCGCTCAGGTGGTGGTGCCAGCACAAAGTCTGTGTCCTCTCCAGCTAGAAGTACCTCTCCACCGATAATATTCAGAGTTCCACAAAACGCGCAGGTAAAGTGCTTTCCTACCTTCTCATCTTCCTCTACCTGGTCCACACTAATCAGAAAGCCACCGCATTTCTGGCACGCAATGGGCTTTCCTATAATCTTCGTGACGCCATGTGCGAGTTCTCCGAACTCTACACGAAGGACGTACGGAATATCGCTCATGAGCTTCTTGGTCGCTGGAAAAGCCTCTGAGCTCGTTCTCAACATGGGCATCTCTTGATACCTCCAAAATTGGATGGGGACACTCTTGCGCGAAGGCAATTAAGTGGTTCGCAGGCACATCCAAGCAAAGAACAAAATTTAAACACGACAAGCACATCTCTCACAAGTAGGCCTCTAAAGGTGATATGGAATGGTTGACAAGGCTAAGATGGAGAAGATTGTGAGTGAAACGATGGCTGCCAATGCGGACATCCAGGGGATGGTGGTATGTGATGCAAAGGGGAATGTGATTTTCGGCCATACTATATCTGAAAGCATCAATCAGACAAACATCGCTAAGCTTGTTGTCAAGATCTCGGCCAATTCATCACAGCTGACATCAGCTATAGACAAAGGAGGTCTCAAGGAGGTCAGCGTTGCAGCCGAAGATGGCTATGTGATTATCTTGGGCGACGTGACAATGGTCCTAGCGGGAATTGCAGGCGAGGGCGCAAGGGAACAGATGGGACTTATACGAATGGCGCTAAAACGAGCTCTTGTTTCCATGATTGGATAGCCGTGAAGGACCGAAAAGTTATCCTTTTTTAGCTTTCATATGTACAATCGGAGTACAGGGAGGCATATCTACATATGATGTGGGTATTACGCCTGTCATACGAACGGTATTTAGGGCTCTGTATCCCCCTGATATAACATACAGGCACGCCTATACTGTTAGTCTGAAGAATCGGAAGGGATTGCGTCTTGGTCCACATTGAGAAGCTGGTGTGCAAGGGCTTCAAGTCATTTGGACGGGACTCTGTAACTATTCGAATGAATCCTGGTTTTACGTGCATTGTCGGACCCAATGGTTCAGGAAAATCGAATGTCATAGATGCAATCCTCTTTGTACTTGGGCAGTTGAGTGCAAAGACATTGCGTGCAAATGTCTTCTCAGATCTGCTCTACACCCCACCAAAACCTGACATGCCTCCAAAGGCCAAAACAGCAGTAGTTGAGATTCACTTTAGCAATAAGGACAGAAAGCTTCAGGTCGACGCTGACAAGGTAGTTGTCGAAAGGGAACTGGACGACTCCGGAAAGTCCACTTGCCGTGTGAATGGTAAGACGGTTACGAGGACAGCGGTGCTTGACTTGCTGGGCAGTATTGGTGTCAATCCAAATGGCTACAACTTGGTTCTCCAAGGCGAAATCGCACAAATGGTAAAGGTCAGTCCCACAGACAGGCGAAAACTGATTGAGGAGATTGCAGGTATCTCAGCATACGATGAGCAAAAGGAAAGGGCACTCAAGAAACTTGCAGAGAGTGAAACAAATCTCGGGAAAGTTGAAACTCAACTTATCGAACGCCGAAGGCAGCTTGAGAAACTGGAACTGGAACGCGAAGATGCACTGCGGTTCAAGAATATCAAGGATGAGATCCAGAGGGTTGCGGTGGACCGTCTGGCATGGACCATCCTCAAAGGACGTAACAGGACTGCCACCATCAACGATACCCTTGCAGAGCGTGCTGAAGAGGCACAGAAGCTTGCGGTTGAGCTTACAGATGTTGAAGAGCAGCAGGAACAGACTGAAACCGATATTGAGGAAATCGATGCAGTGATTGACAGAATTACTGGTGGAGACTCAGCCAGAATATCCGAAAAGTATGGCATTGCATCAGCAGCGGTAAGCCATGCTGAAACAAATCTGTCACGTGCAAGAGAAGAGCTGGAGAAGTTCCTGCAAGAAAAGAACGATTTGGACGAGCAGACCAAACTTGTTCAGGATCAGATATCCAGCGCTCAAAAGGGAATTACTGAAAAAGAACAAGAGCAGACAAAACTCGATCAAGAGATTGAAGCCTGCCAACAGGACATAACAAAGCTAGAGAAGCAGTTTGAGAAAGAACAGACTGACTACTACGAAACCGCTCAACGGTTCCAAGACTTGAACAACCAGATGGTTGCACTTGACGAGGGCGTTTCTGAAGTCAAGTCTGCTATCAAGTCGGATAGTAGAGAACTTGGGATGGCATATGATGAGGTCCAGGATTCAGAGGCGGCTCTTGTTGAGGTCCAAGCCGAGCTCGATACGCTCCAAGAATCATTGCCAGCCAAGAGAAAGAGCCTACAAGAGGACAAGGAACAGGAAGCTGCAAAACAGGCCGAGATTGAAGAGATTGAGACCCGTCAGAAACGAGTTGACTCTGAGGCTAATGAGGCCGCGCGCATTGTAAGTGAGACACGAGAAGAACTCATCCGCATTCAGGCACGGAAAGATGCCCTTCAGGATGCTGAGGAGGCCTTTCTGAAGCGAAGAAGAGCGATATCAAGGGTGTTAGAGCTCAGAGACTCTGGCGAGATTGAGGGCATCTATGGAACGGTATCAGAGCTTGGTAAAATTGACCCTGAATACTCAGTAGCTATGGAAATTGCAGGTGGAAACAGACTATCACATATTGTCGTTGAGAACGAAGATGTGGCAACTCAATGTGTCAATGTTCTCAAACGGGAACGTGCGGGGAGAGCATCATTCATCCCGTTAAACAAAATCAGGTCCAAGCCTTTGGGAAAACTCCCATCGGACATGAGAGTCCTCGGTTTTGCCATCGATCTTGTTGAATTTGACCCGAAGTTTCAGACAGTGTTTGGATATGTGTTTCAGGATACTGTCGTGACCGAAGACTTCGATACAGCTAAGAGAATTGGATTCACGAAATACAGGGCTGTATCCCTTGAGGGAGACCTTGTTGAGAAGTCAGGCCTTGTGACCGGAGGCTATTTCCAGAAAGGAGGATCTGGACTGTCGCTCCAGGTAGAAGACAAGAGCCCAGAGATTGCTAAGCGGTTAGAGGGACTGGAGGAAATCCTTGCGGATGTCAGAGAACAGCAGACAGAGATTAGGAACAGGAAGAAACTGCTAGAGAAAGAGATAGAACAGCTGTCCCAGAAGATATATCGGACCGAACTTGAACTTGAAAACGAAGAAGAACGATATCAAGAGAAAGAAGCTCGTGCTGCAGGTCTTACACAGAAGATTAGCACCGCCAAAAAGACAATTGATGCCCTAGAAGCACAGATTTCAGACCTGCGTGAGAAAGACAGCGAGCTCTCTGAGCACCGGGAGACTGTCAGATCGCTTAGAGATGAGGCAAATGAAGCCCTTGTGAAGTCAGATGCAAACAAAATAAACCAAGACATCAAGGACCTGAAGGAAGTCCTTGAACACTATAGGAGAGAACGAGAGACTCTGATGACAGAACTCACCGGGCTCAAGATTGCAGTTGACGAGAGGCTTGCACCGAAATCTACTGAACTGGAACTGCGATATCAGGCGTTGTTGACCGTCCTCCCTGGCCAAGAAGCAGAAGTCCAGAGGTTAGAAGAAGAGCTCGGAGAAAAGGAAGCAGACCTTGAGAAGCTGAGGGTGGATAAGAACAAGATAGAAGATGCTGTAAAGGACAAGCGAGTAAAACAGCTCCAGCTTAAGGAGGACCTACGAAATATTCGACTCCGTCACGAAGAGATTCGTGAAGCACAGACATCAAACGAGAAGTCCGTTTACAGACTCCAGACGGAGCAGTCACGTCTCGAAACAGACCTCGTTGCGTCCATGGCTGAACTCAATACACTGGCGGACCCTGAGTCAGAAGTTGCGAACAGAACAAACAGGGAAGAACTCAGCTACAAACAGATAGAGGACTTGGAAGAGAAGATTAGAGAACTTGAGCGAGAACAGGAAGCTATTGGAGCTGTCAACCTCAAGTCACTTGATGACTATGACATTGAGAGAGCAAAATATGACGAGATAGTGGACAAGAAGACTAGACTGGAAGAGGAGCACAAGGAGATCCTAGCCTTTATGGAGGAGCTTGAGAGGGAGAAGACCCGCAAATTCCTTCTTGTGTATAATGAGATTGCAGACAACTTTGCAAGGGTATTCGCCAAGCTCTCGCCCGGTGGTGAGGCCACACTGATGCTGGAGAATCCAGAGTATCCGTTAATGGGAGGGATAACAGTCCGCTCCAAGCCTCTGGGAAAGGAACTTGTCAGTCTCGATGCCATGAGTGGCGGAGAAAAGACCTTGACTGGCCTCGCCCTGATCTTTGCGATTCAGATGCACAGTCCAGCCAGTTTCTATGTCTTTGATGAGATTGACGCGGCTCTCGATGATGTCAATGCGAATAATGTTGCAAACCTTATTTCCGAGCTTGCCAAATCATCGCAGTTTATTGTTGTTTCCCTAAGAGAACCAACCTCTCGAAAAGCAGACCTTCTCTTAGGAGTATCCAGTCAGGATGGGCTCTCCAAGATATTATCAGTAGACCTAGAGGAGGTAGCGGAAACAGGATGAGTGACGGAAGTGATTCACCGTTCTGGACAACCCCTCCCTACATCCTTCTTACTGATGTCCTGCAGTTGGATAAGGTGGAGCCATGGAATGTTGATGTGGGGAAGCTTGTCGCATCATTTCTCCGAGAAATGAAACGTATAGGAGACATCGACTTCCGGATATCTGGCAACGCACTCTACTCCGCATCTGTCATCTTCATGAAGAAGACACGTGACCTTGTAGAACTGGGGATTCTGCCACCAACGGAAGTAGAGGATGACGATGACTTCGAGATACCAATGATACATCCACCATTCAGACTTACGAACCGTCGAGTAACCCTGCAGGAACTCCTGATGGCCATGGACAGGGTACTTACAAAGGGGGTCAGGTCTCGCGCAAGCCCAACTAGAAACAGAGTCAGGTCACGCGCAAGCCCGCTGACCTTCACGATGGAAGTCGAACGAGCTGATGTCGAGGAGAACATTGCGGAGGTCCTTGAAGACCTGCATCGCCTGATGAACATAGGGGAAGTTGTCAAGTTCACAGACATTCTCATGAACCATACAAGAAAAGAGATTGTGCGAGTATTCTTTGCTCTACTGCATCTATTCGCCAGAAGACTCATAGACATCTGGGAAGACGAGAGTAGCACCATCCAAGTCAGGCTCCTAGAGCCCCCGCTCGAAGATAATGATGACGACCAGTCTGAGGTGCAGGCACAAGTGGAGCTGTGAAACCATGGATGATGACATGCTCACGATAGAGGCTGCACTATATGCAGCAGGCAGGCCGCTTACTCTTCAGGAGGTTGCCGAACTCATTGGAAAGGCTGAGTCCACTGCCAAGAAAATCCTGGAAGACCTCAGCTTCGAGTATAACAAGCGCGAGGGGGCTCTTGAAGTAATTGCGCTTCCACGGGAGAGATACGTCATGCAGCTCAGACCTGAGCTGACACCAAGAGTTGGAAAACTCATCCCAGGAGGGCTCCTATCATATGGGACTCTTCAGACACTGGTATTCATTGCCCTCAAACAGCCAATACTCCAGTCGGAACTCATAGCTCAGAGAGGAACGCACTGCTATGAACATGTCAAAGACCTTGAGGAGAAGAAACTCATAGAGTCGGCTCCCGAGGGCAGGACCAAGATGCTCAAGACTACTCCTCTCTTTGCGGACTACTTCGGGCTCGATCAGGATAGGATCCGGTTAAAGGCAGAACTCAAATTTAAATTAAAATCGATTCTCAAAGAACAAGAGGAACGTGAAGAGAAGGCACTTCAAGAATCGCTTTGACCCATGGCAAGCTGCCGTATGATGCAGTCGATGCTAATGCAGATCTTGGAGGCATCCTGAATTCGAGCTACTCTCCTTCTTTAATCTCCCAAGGATCTCTTGATGGCTTTGGACTCACGATTCTCATGATGATTAGTCCAGCAACAAGAGTGATGAACGTCGGTCCCTCATAGAAGAGCTCTGTGAGGAACAGGGCTGGCAGATACTCAGGAATGAGCATGACCAGAAAAGGCAGTTGACTGAATAGCCATGCCAGGACGACCCTTGTCCAGCGTGCCTGACCCTGACAGTATTCAATCAGCTCATATACATAGACGAGGTAGAATGCTAGCAGGGTCAGTGACCATGCAAGGTTCGGTAAAGAAAGCAAGTCGAGCCGTACAATGAACTCCTCACCAGGAACCACGCCAGCAAAGAACGACCACAAGTAAGAGCCCAGCTCCAGCTGGAAATAGACATCTGAAGGGGTTGGACCTGTGTAGCTTCGATAGACTATGATACAAGGTGCAAGTGTCCCCAAGAGAACCATTATCAGAGCCACTGAAGTGACATTCAGATGTCTGGTAAACTGAGATGAAATCTCCTGACCTCTCCTCTCTCTTTGACGACGAATCCCTTTTCCGACGATAGCAGCAATACCTGCAACAGAAATGACCGCAACAGTGATGATCAGTGCGGCGGGCACTTCCAGAGGAACTGCGTCAGGAGGCCGTGCTGCCTGAAGCATAGCGCACATGAATAGCTCCCTATGAATTCTCACACCTACTCACATTGACAATATTCTGCTACTT
>CAYPUO010000126.1:0-7510 GCA_964413775.1 uncultured archaeon | reverse complement strand
CCTACCCCTGCATACCTAGTAAGTGTGGAGGAAGAAGAAGAGGAATTTGAAGAGAACGAAGCTGATGCTTCACGCAGAAAGAAATAGTCGTTCCTCTGTGGTTCATCTGCAACATCCCTGGCTTCTGTATAGAAGCGACCAAAAGTCAACTCCGGCTGAAAGCTGGAGTCTTCTGGTCTTCTTTTTTTATTCCAGTGGCGGCGTTTATAGGTACAAGTGTGTAAGTGAAAAACGTGTGATTGAATGGAGATCCAAGATGCTCAGAGAGTAGTCTGTGATGCAGGGAAGCGCCTCATCACCAACGGCCTTGTCGGAGGCACATGGGGAAATATCTCGTGTCGAATTAATGCCGACAGGATGGCAATCACTCCCTCTGGCATGGGCTATGAGACCCTTATGGCTGAGGACATAGCAGTTGTCAACTTCGGGGAAAAAGACGTCAGTTGGGAAGGGAAGCACAGGCCCTCTGCCGAGATGAAGCTCCACATTGCAATCTATCAAGAACGACCTAAGGTCGGCGCAGTGATCCATTCACATGCAATGAACACATCCACCGTAGCCGTTGCTCGACGAGAGGTCCCGCCCATCTTGGATGACATGGTGCAGATCATCGGCCCCTCTATTCGCGTTGCTGACTATGCCTTACCATCTACCAAGGGGCTTGTCAAGAAGACGATGAAGGCCCTGAAGGGCAGAAACGCGGCACTGATGGCAAACCATGGTGCCGTATGCTTGGGTCGGGATATGGAGGAAGCGTTTACGTGTACTTTTGTCCTCGAGAAGTCATGCAAGGCGTTTATTGAGGCCGAGTTCCTTGGAGGGGCAAAGACAATCAACAAGTTTGAAGCTCATCTCATGCGGCAATATTACCTTAGGAAATACTCCAAGCAGAGCACGGACTTATCAAACGAGTAGCACTGAATACTCGCCTCCAAATATCAGAGATTCGAAAGGATAATTAGTTCGTATCATGATAGTTTGGAAACATGTCTGTTGAAGGGTATCCGACATGGAGTAGAGTGCTTGATGTTCTTGTCGGCCTGTTTCTTCTAGGGCTCGGAATATGGGTCTTTCTGTATGCTGGGACTGCATCTGAGATTGCGGTCTTTCTGTTCCTGCTGGCTCTAGGGTTCTCGGGAGCAACTCGAATACTAAGGGGTATTACCGTCAGTGCGCTGTCGCGAGGAAACCGTGCCATGAATATGATTGTTGGAGTCATTGCAATTATTCTAGCAGCATATGTGTTCTTCAATCCCTCATTGGGTGTTGTGCTGCTTCTTCAACTTATCACCGTTGGCTTGATTTTCATAGGAATCGTTAGAATATCGATGGGCATTCGCGAGGACATACCAAAGTGGGCCAAGGCTTTGCACCTGATAGTTGGTGTAGTGACAGTAGGTCTCGGGATCGTTGTCATGCTTTTTACTACAGAAGGATTCATCTTGCTGGCGTGGCTAGTAGCTGCGAGTTTCATGGCGAATGGAGTTGCAAGGATTACAAACGGCGCGACTGGAAAGCTGCGATAGGAAGTGGCATGAACGGGCAGTCCTAGGAAGCACCCATTGGTCACATTGCTTGGCTTAACTGTGGTTGTTCTCTATTGCTCCTTCACGCTGATATCTTCGGCATTTTACCCTGGTGCGTACGGGCCTGTCACACACTATCTGAGCAGGCTTGGCAACTATAACATGAATCCAGCCGGAGCGATATTCTACAACCTAGGGTGCATTGTTACAGGACTGATGTTAATTCCTCTCTTCGCCAGCTTCTTCTTCTGGTATACCGAGAAACGTTTGCAGAGGCTGGTGCTAGTTATTGGGCAGATTCTTGGTATGTGTTCTGGGATCGCTCTCATCGCCATTGGAGTATTTTCTGAGGACAAGGGCAGTCCACACATGGCAGCGTCGTCAATCTTCTTTCTCATAAACTTCGCAGTGCTTATCTTCCTGAATATCGGCCTTCTATTGAATCCCGACTTTCCAAAGCTGGCTGGTCTATTTGGCATAGTCCTTGACCTTTCAACACTTCTCCTCGCGTTTACGGTTGGGGGGCCCATCACTGAGTGGTATACAGTCTTTGGATCGCTGCTGTTTGTGGGGATTGTCGCATTGATCAGCTATCATGTGAATCGTCGAAAGCAGCAACTGCAGACCTAGGCATGCTTCTTTGAGGTAGTCATTTAGTCATGGCTTGACGCTATTGCCATGAACAAAATAATAAGGGCAAATTGAGAATAGGAAACTGCAGGCGAATAATGTATTAGCGCATTCTGATTTGGAGTTTCGAAAATTCTTTTTTCGCTGAACCCTACAAGAACACCACGCTTGTACAGGACCTGCAATTCACACAAACGAGAGAATTTACAATGAGCGCTGATATGGAACCGATTGAAGCTACAGTAGCAGAGCTAAAACCCCGCATGAAGAAGATTACTATCACCTTTAAGGTGGTTTCAATTGGAGAAGCTCGCGAGGTTTCTTCAAGGAATGATGGGACGACTCATCGTGTCGCTGATGCAACAGTCGGTGATTCAACAGGGACTGTTCAGGTGCCCCTATGGGATGACAGCATCGAGTCGATGCAAATTGGTACGACCTATCTACTGACGAACGGTTATACTGGTCTATTCAGAAGCAACCTGCGTCTGAACATCGGCAAGTACGGCGAGGTCGCTGAGGCCGAGCAACCAATTGAAGAGGTCAACATGGAGAATGACATGTCGGCCGAAGAGCATGAAGACTACAGGCGACGGCCACGTCGAAGCTATCAAGGCGGAGGCGGCTATGGTGGCGGACGAGACCGCGGCTATGGTCGTTCCGGCGGCTATGGTGGGCGTGATCGCGGAGACCGAAGTGGTGGCCGCAGAGATCGTGGTTATGGCAGACGTTGACTTTTAGAGCAGTGTAGATTGAAGGAAGGCAACTCTGGAGCCTTCCATCCTTTTCTTTTATGAATTCACCAAGTTTGGTTATAGCACAGTTGGTGTCTGTATTCAATTCAGAAGATATTTAGCGAAGCAAGCGTCACATTTACTCTGCCATTCTAGGAGTAGACATGTCGTGACGTCTGATGATATGATACTTGAAGAACTCAAAGGGATACGAAAACTGTTAACACCTCCTAAGCCGGACCCTCCACCAGAAGGACTGGTTGCAGAGTTTACTGTTTTCCTGAAAAAGTACAAGGTGATTGGTCTTGCTGTGGCCTTCATTCTCGCTATCTATCTTGGCGCGCTTATCCAATCATTTGTTTACGATATCATCATGCCTTTGGTTAATCTAGCTGTGCTAAGTGCCGAATCATGGGAGCAGATCTATATTCCATTGGGGTCTGAATCAACACAAGGCATCATGATTGGTCTGTTTGCTGGAAATCTGCTTACCTTCATCATAATGGCATTTATCATGTTTCTGCTGGTAAAGTTCACAACGAGGATTGGGCTAGAATAGCCATCTGGCTTGTTCGGACATCGACGGGCAGTGATGTGGCCACTGGCCGTCGTCTAGCTTTCTTCTCCCTGAAGATAGCGGCTACATAAGCAAGAAGACTCAGTGGCACTCTTAGATAGCTCTGAGCGTTGATAATCACCAGTTTTCCTCTCATTCGATTTTAGGTCCATTCAGATACGCTTAATTCGCAAGGGGAGGCCAGATAACGAGAGCGTGAAGAGTATTGTCACAAGAACTACCCGTTGAGAAGTATCGTAGGTTCTGTCCTCCCGAAGTTCTGAAGTGCAAGAGCACAAAGGAACTGACTCCTAATGACGACATAATCGGACAGGATAGAGCTCTGAAAGCACTGAGCTTTGGATTGGAAATAGGTGAGAAGGGCTTCAATGTCTATGCGGCTGGAGTTCCCGGTACTGGAAAAACCACTACTGTCAAGGCTTTCCTTGAGGACATTGCAAAAGAACGACCTGTACCTCAAGATTGGTGCTATGTGTACAATTTCGAAAATCCATCAGTTCCAAATGCAATAGCGCTAAAGAGCGGTTGGGCAGCTGAATTCAAGAAAGACATCTCAGGATTGATTGCCACCTCTCGTCAGGTTATACCCGAGGTTTTCGAGAGCGAGGACTATATTACCAGACGCAAGGCAACTTTGACTTCATTTGAAACTCAAAAGAACAGCATCTATACGAAAGTGAATGCAACTGCGGCAGAAAAGGGATTCCAACTCAGGAGTTCCCCGAGCGGGCTGCTTGTTGTGCCTGTCTTGGAAGGTCAGCCACTGACTGAAGACCAAATAGCGAAGCTGACTCCTGAACAGGTTGAGAAACTGAATAAAGCTCGTAGCGAGCTTGATGCTGACATGAGAAATGCAATGCGGGACCTCAGAAAACTGGATGAGGAAGCGAATTCTCGCCTTGAAGAGCTGAATCGAGATGTGTCTCTCTTTGCAATCGGTCACATCCTTACTGACTTGAAGAAAAAGTACTCGGGGAATGAGGAAGCTCTAAAGTTCGTCGACGATGTTCAGGAGAGCATATTGGAGAATCTGAATATCTTCACTGAAGCTAGAAACGCACCCCAGCAGACTCCTGAAGCACAGGCGGCAATCAAGCAGTTTTTCAAGCAATACGAGATCAACATCATGGTAACACATACAGAGGCTGCTGGTGCTCCAGTAGTTGTTGAGCACAACCCTACCTACACGAATTTGTTTGGAAAAGTTGAGAAGGAAGCCAAATTCGGTGTGCTTTCAACAGACCACACACTTATTCAGCCGGGCAGTCTCCATCGTGCTAATGGCGGATATATTCTAATTCCCGTTGAAGACTTGGCGAAGAATCCCGGAAGCTACGAGAGCCTGAAAAGGGCATTGAAGAACGAGACAATTGAAATTGAAGAGGGCATGCTTGCTCAAGGAGCTATTTCAGCTCGTGGGCTCAATCCAGAACCAATCAAGCTTGACATAAAAGTCGTACTAGTAGGCGACACAAGGATCTATGAAATGCTCTATACTCAGGACTCAGACTTCAAAGAGCTCTTCAAGGTGAAAGCGCAGTTCGATACTACTATGGACTGGACCGAGGGCAATGTTAAGAAATACCTTGGTGCAATGGCCAATGTATGCGGTCGCGAAGGCTTGAAGCATCTTGATGCTGAAGCTGCAGCAAAGGTCATAGAGTTCAGTTCTAGATTGGCGGATGACCAAAAGAAGCTGTCTACCCTCTTTGCATCGGTGGCGGACATTATCAGAGAGGCAACTTTCTATGCCTCAAAAGATGATACTGCACATGTAACAAAGGATCATGTGATGCGGGCCATTGAAGAGAAGATCTATCGCTCCAATCTATTACAGCAACGAATTCAGGAATTCATCAAGAGAGGAGTGATCCTCATTGACACAGATGGTGAACAGGTAGGACAAGTTAACGGTCTGTCGGTCATGGAACTCGGAGATTTCAGCTTTGGTGGTCCATCAAGGGTGACTGCTAGCACAGCTGTAGGCCGAAAGGGTATAATCGATATTGAGCGAGAATCCAATCTTGGTGGCAATATCCATACCAAAGGAGTCATGATAATTGGAGGCTATCTGTCGAAGATGTTCGCTCAAGATAAGCCTCTCAGCCTAACGGCGCGTCTGGTCTTTGAACAGGAGTATTCGGGAGTCGATGGCGACAGCGCATCAAGCACCGAACTCTATGCACTATTATCAGTCCTTTCCGGTGTCCCCATTAAACAGAACTTCGCCGTTACGGGTTCTGTAAATCAGCTCGGGCACATTCAGGCTATTGGTGGTGTGAACGAGAAAATCGAAGGCTTCTTTGAAGTATGTAAGCTGAAAGGCCTAGACGGCAAGCAAGGAGTCCTTATTCCAGAGAGCAATGTTGAGAACCTGATGCTCAAGGAGGAGATTACTGAAGCTGCCAAGAAGGGTCTTTTCCATATCTATCCTGTAAGCACCATTGAAGAAGGAATTGAAATGCTAACCGGAGTCAAGGCAGGTAAACGGTTGGAAGATGGCACCTTTGAAGAAGGGAGCATCTTTGCCAAAGTCGACAAACGCCTGTCCGAGATGGCAGAGCGAGTCAAAGAATTCTACGGTGAAACTGCACACTAGATAGCAATCAAATTCCGAGGGGATTGTTGTTCCACTGGGACAGCAATTCCTGTCAGTTTCATTTGTCTATGCTTTTCCAAGATAACAACCATGCAGATGACACCAATCGCTGCGAAGATGGTAAGAATAAGATTTAGTGGAATCACGACTCCCACTGTTACAGTGTCTGATGCAACCATCTCCGAACCTGCAAATACCAATAGCTTGTATGTGTTGTTTCCCAGCATTAGCTCTCCAACGTCCCAAGTTATCATTGTTGACTCATTGATTTGATCTCTATAGATCTCACTGCTACCAAGAAGCAGTCTAATTTGAATGGGCCTGTCTGTCCAGACTATCCAGTGTAGAGATTCTCTCTTGTAGCCATACTGAAGTTTCATATCTGGCGGAGAAGAGAGAGCGGGCAAGACCCCGTCTTCGGTGGCAATTGACAAGGGATGGTAGTCCGTAGTATTGATGTCACTGCTAATGACATTGGTCGACATGTTTCCTAGGTCGTTCCAATAGTTGCCCACAGATACTGAGATGTTCCACTGATTCCTCAGTCCATTATCAATCGCGTTGTTGAGGGCATTGTGGGATAGATAGTTACCCCAGACAAGGGAGTCAGATGTGGTCCTCAGATATATGCCCACTCCCTGATTTGATGATACAACGTTTAGTGCGACTTCGCAGGTATCTGAGCTAATCAGGTATATACCGTTTTCCGCAGAGTTTGTGATAATGTTGGACCTGAATACGCATCCAGTCAGCTGATTTCCGAGAATGCCTGCTTGCGATGCATTCAGTATTTTGTTGTTGAGGAATGACGAATTGCGTGCCGTGCTTATGAAGAGTCCCACTAAACAATCAGACATGCTATTGTTCCTAGCTGTTACTCTCTCGATTATGTCAAAATAGAATGCAGAACTTGTGCTCATGACTTGGTTGTTCAAGAATTCGCAGTCTGTTAGCCCGTAGCCTGCCATACCATAGTAGCGTTCGTTCTCAATCGTGCAGTCCGAAATGATACCATTTTCTACTACGTCAAGAGTGAAGGCCCCATCAGATAGATGAATGTTGGAGTTGGAGATTCTAGCCCTGTTGCAAGAATGAATGCTAGCATATCCAAGAACAAACGATGACTCTGCAATGGATATGTTGCTTAGCAGATATGCATAGAAGGTGCAGTTCAGCAGAATGCAGTGTACCATAGATACGTTCGTGGAACTAGTCACATACATGTTCTGCGACAGCATGAGGTCATCTATGAGCACACCCTCAACGCTTTCGACATCCATTCCCACTCGCGATTGCGGTGAAAACGAAACACCAGTGATTGTTATGTTTGTGCAGCTAATCATCTTTAGGCCATAGATTTCACTACCGTTGTTTCCTTGGATTACCGCATCTTCACAATCAATCATTAATATCTCGCTGAATTCGCTTGTGCTCAAGGCAAGAC
>CAYPUO010000125.1:0-7512 GCA_964413775.1 uncultured archaeon | reverse complement strand
CCTATATCCTGATGACCGTCACGCGACAGCGATTGCTTGAAGGGACTTTCAAATCATTGGTCAAGTTCATTAACGGGATCAGTAACAAGGTGTTGCTTGCTAGCAATGACTTTCTCGCTATTAGGGATGAGATAACCAAGAGAATGGAGGAGATATCCTCAACAGATGGATATCTAGGAGAGAAAGAAAAGCGGCTGTTGTTTTGGATTGAAAAGATGGAAAATGAAAAGAAAAAGGCCCTAGTAATGTGCCGTTTCGTGGAAGTCACAAAGTACCTTGCAGAACTCATGGAATCAAGAGGCTTCTCGGCAACCTATGTGCACGGAGGCATGGACGGAACCACCCAACACCGTCGAATCGTGTCGTTTAAGGATGGAGCGAAGAGTGTCCTCGTTGCATCCGAGCGGCTGATTGAGAAAGGGACAGACCTCCCTGAAGCAGATGTGGGATTCTACTATGGCACTACCGCATCGCTTGAACGATATGAACAGAGCCTTGGCAGGATTCGAAGCAATGTGGGCAACGTGAAGACACTCTACACCATATCCTATGACCAGACTGTTGAGAGTGAGAAATCGCTGAAGAGAGATACCATGTTCCTCGAGCTGATGGGGAAGAAACTTAGAACAATTGTTGAAGTGCAACACTGAAACGGACTGGAACTTGTTTCGGACCTCTATACCTCATGTCCAAAGCTGGCAGCCCAACATGTTCGAGGAGAGCATCTATTCGGCCAAGTCCCACCACTTGTTGAATGTTGATGATAGAAACTCAACATAGCCCGTGTCATTCGTAATCATGACCCTGCTCTTGTTGTCAGCTGAAACATCAATAAAGAAGCTAAGTGCAGTGTGATCGACAATTGCAAAGGAAAGGCTAATTGATTCCAAAGACCGAGTAGGGTACACTAGCCTGACAGGTGAGTCAGCCAAGAACCTTATGTCCAGACCGTTAGATGTGAGGCGATTGAGCTGGTCCTTCAACAGAAACCAGTCTATCACCCCACCAGCAGTCCTCTTGCACACCCAGACCCGTGCCCTGGCTTTTTCTAAAAGAAGTTTGAGCTCCTCAATTGCATTATCGATAGGGATGATATATGCAGGGGCGACATCGATGCTCCTTTGATACTCCCGTTCCTGGAGCGCCAAGCCCAGTCGAAGTATCTCATCCCTCTGCTGTTCAAACCTGTGTTCAACTAGGTCCAAGGAGTAGTCAATAATGCTCTTTGCTGGGAGAGCTTCAAACTGCATGGGTTCGCCTGCTATACTCCTGATGAAGTGCTTGGATTCAAGGCCGTGGAGGTTATCGTATACTCTGGTCCTGTGGATTCCCGTCGTAGTACTTAGCTGAGTAGCAGTAAGACTCCTGCCTTTCAACAGGACCACGAAGAGCCGGGCTTCATTGGGAGTCAGACCAAGACTTCGGCATATCTCTGACTCCAGCTCACTGTCTGACTGTGTGTCTACAGATGAAACGGCTCGAAACCCGTGGTTCTTCTCCATATGTGTCACACCGTGTCGCGACAAGCTCGTGAACTCCTCTTATTAAACCCTCCCGATGGTCTCCAATGCGTCGGAACGTGATAATTTGGCTACAATCCTATCAATACTTCCAGTTATTACAACTATAGTTGCAGTTCTGTTCACCTATCTGCTATTCAGGCAGTGGCTGAGAAGAAAGAGGATCTACCAATTCGTTTGGTTCGTTTCCTTAATCATGTTTGCAGTGACTGCTGCCTTTGAAGCAATGTCCGAATTCATCGGATGGAACGTGGAGATATATCGATTCTATCTAGTCCTCTCGGCATCTCAAGTAGCGCTCATGGGTGCAGGTGCTCTGTATCTCATCTTGAAGAAGAACGTATTCTCGACCAAGGGTCTATTGGTCATTGATGCGATCATTCTTGCCATACTGGTGATGTTCTCATGGATGATGACACTGAGTTCAATCACAGACTACTCAGCACTCGCGTTTGGGGCAATGGACTATCCAATGCTTGGCATAGGAGTCTATGTTATCCTCATCCTCTTAGCAATAGTATATGGGAGAGGAAAAAGCGACCAACAGAGGAAGATGCTCCACGGACATATCTATCTCATCTTTGCAATAATCGCAACACTATGGATGGGAGCATATGCACTGACTGCACCAGTCGATCTAACCAAATTTGTGCCAGGAATTGCAGTTGCGGGCAATGCGATGGCCCAGTATGTCAGGAACTTCTCTCCCTTGATGTCTGTAACCGGTGGGATTCTCCTGATTGGAGGAGCATTCTTTTCATTCCTCAAGACCCGCTTTACATTCAATATCTGGATTGCCTTGGGTGGCATCATCATTTCAGTTGCTGGAGCGATTGCAAGGACCGGCGCAGCCTGGGGAAACATCCTCTACATTGGCGAAGTCATCGGCGTATTTCTCCTTTACAAAGGGTTTGTCGACTCTGATAGGATGATTAAGGCAAGAGAGGAGCGCGTGAAGAGGGAAGAGCAGCCAGTCGAGGGCGAAACAACAGAGGCAAGCTGAGTGGGCAACAGGAGAGAGATGCTCAGTTACATCATTACGGCATCGGTTGTGATCATCGCTCTCCTTCTCTTTGTTGCATGGCACTACAGCTATGCTGGGGTCTTTCCTTTTAGACTCTGCTCAGAATGTCATTAGTGAACGGGGAGGGGGCCCGTTCCACTGTTTCATTACACAACAGCACACTCGACATTTGCTATCATAAGAAGAGATAGCAATACTCAGTGCATAATCGACGGTGGGAAAGAGTCCATTGCTCTCTCAGAATACCACAGGTATCATTATATCAGGTAAAGAAGCGGGAAACCAGCTGGTAGAACTTAATTAGAGCCTCCTTGCCCTTCTCAGTGGTGTGATAGACATACAGTCCGGACTCTGGCTCGTCAACCTGTTCAACTAGTCCAGCTTCGATAAGGTACGCGACATCCTCTTTGACCATCTGTGTCTTCAGGCCAAGCTCTCGAATCGGCCAGCTCTGAGTCCGAGTTTCCCACACGCATGACTCAAGGAGCTCAGCCCACCGCTCGTATTTCGTCCTCCGTGAGGAGAGAGGCCAAGACTCAGGACGCCGAGGGACATCGCTATTCAGGCCATTCTCCCTCCTTTATCATCACTGGGGTGAGAGGAGCCCATGCGTTCAATCTCTTCTCCCCAAGAAAGCAGCCCCTGATAGATTCGTAGCCATCGTCGGACCTGAAACTCCCAGAGCAGGTAAAGAAGTCCTCCTGAAACGGTGATTGCAACCAGAACGCCCAATACCATTATCACAGGATCAAGGAGAACTGCGACAACACCTCCTGCGTCTAGAAGCTTGATGATTCCTGGGATTAAGAACTCCGTTAGGACAAAATACATCAGGATCAACATGAATCCAAGAGACGCCCCCGACTGAATCCTAAGGTCGCGTAGATTGGCTCGAGTCTGCCCCTGCAGAACATCGTCATCTTGCTCCTCCGAGGGCTTGATAATGTGAAGGAGAAGGGCAATGTATGAAGATATGCCGCGCGAGAGCTGATCCGGACTCTCAGCCCTCCTCATATCAGTGAGCCTTTCCCTTGCTTCTAACAGATAGCCATACCTCAGTCGGAACCTCTTGTACAAGAACGGCGACATAATCACTGGAAGAGCTATGATTAACAGGGCGATTGCTCCAACAGTCGGAGGCATCCCCATCCAGAGGATAAAGAGAATGACCCAGCCCATCCACAAATAGATGACTGAATTCTCATAATAGATATATGCCATCAGGAGTCGATGGCTTCTTATCATTGCCTAGAGTGTCTTCTTTTGGATCTCAAGCAGCCTATTGTTAAGGTCAGCTCCATTCTCCAAGCGCCGCACTTCCTTCTACTAGCTCTCATGTTCAAATATCACAGAAAAGCAATCTGGTTCTTTGGCAGGCACACTAGAGCCGCAAGGTGAAGGTGTACTGGTCATCTTCGAGACTCAGCTTGCTCTCTATCACCTTTCCGGACTTGTGGATGAACTCTATCATCGGAACATTCTTGGGGTGGACGTATGCGATAAATGCTCTAACACCCTTGCTCTTTGCGATACGCATCATCTGATTCAGGAGAAAAGTGCCAATTCCTCTGTTCTGATACTCGTCTTGAACTAGAAGGGCAAACTCGGCCTGGTTCGTGCTCCTATTGAGGAGATATCTGCCAGCCGCAATAATCTTCTCACACTCTGAGTTATGGTTCTCGTTGATGACCGCAACCAGAGAGATATCCGTCTCCTGATCTACATAGTAGAACTCATGAAGAGTCTGACGTCTAAGGCTCTTCAGAGGAGTAAGGAATCTGAAGAAGATAGACTCTTCGCTCAGGTCATAGAAGAGTGTCTTGATCTTATCAGCATCATCTGGACGGATCAACCGCACTTCAACCATGATTTGGCCGTCAGGCCCTTCAAACTCTCGTTGTGCCTCATATTCGATTGGGAAATACGTACCCCTAACCAGGAATGGGACTTGGTCCTCGAATACATATCGCATATTCTTCGCAGCCTCAAGCAGGCTGTCCCTGAATTTCGGGTGAGCCACAGCAATCAGAGAGAGGACTCGTTCCCGAATCGTCCTGCCACGGAGAGTTGCATACCCATACTCTGTGATTATGACATCGACATCCCCACGTGTCGTAACGACCCCGGCGCCCTCACTCAGGCGCGGTACAATCCGTGAGACAGTTCCATCAAGCGCCGTTGATTTTAGACAGATTATCGCCTTTCCGCCCTCAGACCGAGAAGCGCCCCTGATGAAATCTACCTGGCCACCAATGCCACTATAGAAATGATGTCCGATTGAGTCAGAACAGACCTGTCCAGTTAGGTCGACCTCTAATGCTCCGTTGAATGCAACCATCTTATAGTTCTTGGCGATAACGGATGGATCATTGACATAGGATGTTTCCCTGAACTCGAAAGTTGGATTGTTGTTGACATAGTCATAGAGTTTCCGGGACCCCATCGCAAAGCTAGCAATAACCTTGTAGCGATTGATGCTCTTCTTTGTATTCGTTACGACCCCGCTCTCTATCAAGTCAATAATGCTATCACTGAACATCTCCGTATGGACACCAAGGTCATGCACACCGTAGGTCATGAGATTCTCAGCGACCGCCTTTCCTATGGTACCTATTCCCATCTCAATAGTAGAGTCATTCTCAATTATCCTGGCAGCAAACTCTCCAATCAATCGGGTACGCTCACTCACCTCTGGCGAGTCGAATTCAATCAGCGGCTCAGTATAAGGCACAAGGTAGTCAATCTCTCTCATATGTAGGAACGAATCACCGTGCGTAACAGGCATTTTCTCATTAACTTGTGCGATGACAAGGTCCGCAGAGAGAGCACCCGTTCGGGTAATATCAACTGAGATACCCAACGAGCAGTAGCCATATTGGTCAGGTGGACTCACCTGAATCAGGGCGACATCAAGTGGAATCCTTCTTGACTTGAAGAAGTAAGGAATATCAGATAATGGCGCAGGAGTATAGTCAGCACGTCCTTCAGACACAGCCTGCCTGATGTTGTCAGATACAAAGAACGTATTATGCCTGAACTGGTTCTGAAACTTAGGGTCTGCAGAGGGAGTGTTTCCGAGTGTTAGCAAATGCACTATTTCGTTGTCAGCCATCCGATGAGCATTCCTTGCCAGCTCTTGCACTAGGTGATACGGGACACCACAGCCCGTACCGAGAAGAATGCGTGTACCTCTCTTGATCTTCTTGACAGCATCGGTAGCGCTGACGATTTTGTCCTTGTATTTCTCTTTCCAGTCAGTGGTAACCATTCGTCGCTACCTCTGGACAGAGTGTGTTCTTCTCAAACATTCATATAGACGTTTCGAAAACTGACAGCTATGATCTGCATGGCTTATGGATTCGGACACATCTTTCCCTTGGGGTATTGAAAAGAAACACCACTGAATGTAGCACGGTAATCCGAAATCAAGACTGACCAAGCAGTTTCAAGAGAGTGGCTTCGCTGAACAGGTTCAGTCTCTCAGCAATTTCCTCTGCCGCAATAAGAGCAGGAGAGTCCTCCGTGAGGTCAAATATGGGTTTGCCGAGATAGTTGAGCCTGGCAACCTCACTATCATCTGGAATCATCCCAGCGAGCTCCAAGCCACTCTCCTCAAGAGCGTGGGTCACATCGGCCACCAGACTATCAGGAATCTTGTTGCCTATCACCACGAGCTTCTTGAAGTCGATGTGCACTTCCTTTGCAAGGTCACGAATACGGAGCGCAGCCTCGAATGCGGCCCTCGATGAGTCAACGACAATTATGAGGATGTCGACATTTCTGTTCGTCCTTCTGCTGAAGTGCTCTAGGCCTGCGCTCATATCGAGCAAGGTTACCTCGTAGTTCATTGTCAGTCTATCAAGAATCTGCGTCAGCAGTCTGTTTACATAGCAATAGCACCCCTCCCCTTCAGTCCGGCCCATTGCAAGGAAATCGTAACGGTCACCTTCAACCAGTGACTCGAATATCTCGCCCTCAAGGATGTCTTGTTTTGTTGCTGAGGCAGGTAGAGAGCCGTCATCTATTTGCTTTCGCATGTGAGTGGCAATGTTACCGACAGACATTGGGACATCTATACCAAGTGCTCGCGGGAAGTTCATGACAGGATCTGCGTCCACAAGAAGAAGTGATTTCTTTGTCTTCTCAGCAAGGAGCCTTGTTAGGAGCGCTGAGATAGTAGTCTTTCCAGTGCCTCCTTTTCCAGAAACGGATAGTACTAGTTGTTCTCTCATTGTTCTCACTCGCATCTTATCGAGGGCGAAACATGGTCTGTATAGAAGAAAACCCGTCTTAACACATTTAGACTCATCGATATGTCAGTCAGTCAGGGACAGAGATTGACAACTCAAATCGAAGTCTGGCCGATGCCTCCAAAACTCAAGTGAGCACAGAAGTCATCATATGCTCTATGTTGGTAGCTTGGCAGACTGACATTCAGTTTGTAAAAAAAGAGTACAGCGGGTCTTTGGGAGATCTTTCTACCCAAAGACCGAACGCTTTCATTTTATTCTTCGCGCCACTTGCCTTCCTGCAAGTACTTGGGAATACCACTGGAGTCTTTCGGGCCGACTTTGATTGTCCAACCACTTGCCTCCTCGGTTTCGCCGCTTATCCTTGCAGCCATTCCGGGACTAATCAGGATTCTGTGATTCACTTTATCATTAAGGCCAGTCTCTTGAATGGCTTCAGCGATTTTGTCCGCAGTCAGTTTTCTCCCTGCAACCGCAGACTGGACACTCATACCTTCAGTATCCACAACTAGCAGCCATGTGTCAACACCACCCTGCTTGATGTCACTCTCCACTGTGAAGTAAGTCAGAGCAAAGTTCGTCGTGAACATCACAGGAGAATCTGGTCCCACCTTTCCAAATGAGAAGAGACCTGCCTCAACGGCAACAGGCTTTACAGGATCGGTGTATAGATTACTTCGAAGGAAGGTCAGGGGCAATTCTGTCCACATGTCCAGAC
>CAYPUO010000124.1:0-7544 GCA_964413775.1 uncultured archaeon | reverse complement strand
CCATAGACGTGCCCCACATGTGAAGATACTCTATCATAGCTGTGGAGCCATTGAGCCAATGATAAATGACCTAATAGATGTCGAAGTAGACATTCTGAATCCCATCCAGCCTCTTGCAAAAGGAATGGACTCATTTGAGTTAAAGAAGAAATACGGGGATAGAATCGCGTTCCACGGTGCCATTGATCTGCAGCGTGCGATGTCTAGTGTTGGAACAATTGAGGAACTGAAGACAGAGATTGATACGCGCTTGAAGGCACTTGCTCCAAATGGTGGGTACATCCTAGCGCCAGCACACAATATCCAGCCCGACTCAACTCCACAGAAGATTATTGAGATGTACGACTATGCGGAAAAACGGGGCACATATCCCATCAGCTTCTAAGGGATAGGCTTCTCTTTATGAAGGTCGTGAGGGTCTCTCCCCTCATCCAACTTCTTTTCCCACCATTTGTCGACAGACACGATATCTTCTGCAGCAGCAAGCACTTCGTCAATCCTATCCTGGGGTATAACAACAATACCATCGCCATCTCCGAAGATAAGGTCACCAGGAGTGACAGTGACATCTCCACAATTAATAGGCTCTTGAATTGTTTCCATGTCCATCCGGCCCCTCATGGTGCCAGGATGACGACCACGTGCAAACACGGCAAAGCCCAACCTATCAATATCTGCAATATCACGTGAAGTGCCGTCAACCACAGATCCACGCACTCCCCGGGAGAGCCCAATTCGAGTTAAGACTTGTCCCCAAGCCGAGCAGTCTGTCGCGCCTGATGTATTGATGCAGATTACATCGCCATCGGTGGCTTTGGTAGCCAGACTCATGAATACATCCAGCTGAGCTTCGTCGTACGGCCTACCTACAGGAGACCTGACCAGCTTACCAGTCCGTGCAAAGCCAGCCATTCGGCTCAGTGTTGTCAGGGGACTAATTGCTGAGTCCATACAGACACGGCCAAGGCCAACATGGTCAGCGGCATCTGAAACTGCAGCAACATACAGACGAAGTGCCCTTGAAATGATTTGATCTCGTTTGTCAGTCATCTTTCCAACCTCTATTCACTTCTCATAATGATAGATACAATAAGGATCTCCTCTCATCATACACATTGGAAGAGTCATGGTGACACCAGAGTCAATGGCTTGACCTATTCCCTCGTCCATCTTGCACACCCATGTGCATATGTCATCCCTGGCCCCTTCAGCACGGAACGTATCAATCCAAGGACAATAGGTCACCTTGATGTCCAACGAATCGTCAGATCCAGACATCTTTTCCAGTTTGAAGCCAAAGAATGGGTGAGCGGATTCGAAGAAGTCAAAGATAGAGCTGAGGTCGCCCGTTCTCAATTCACCACTTTGAATCGCGCTCCTGCCGAGCTCAAGACCGTGAAGTCGATTGGCCTCACCAACTCCCTCAAGCCCTTTTCCTCCTGCGATTTCTCGCACGGCTTCAACATAGACAGCATGCGCACTCGCTAGCGCAATCATGTTAGCTCTTCTTACTTCATCAGCAGATGGCTCATCCATTGACTTGACCTCTCCGAAAGTTGTGGTGATTAGGCTAGGGACTATGAGTTCACACTTCTTAAAACCATTGTACCATTACTAGAGTATATATTTAGGATGTGCATGGTGCGCGAGATGGTGGAATGTCCATGCTTGCAGAGAGAAACAAGAATGTCCCAGCAAGTGAAATCAGAAAGGTATTCAACAAAATTATAGGCCGGACGGATGTTCTTGACCTTACTGCGGGGATTCCTGACTTTGACACCCCTGACTTCGTCAAGGAAGCCGCAAAGAGAGCAATAGATGAGGGCTATACCCGCTATACGCACAACGCGGGATACATAGAAACCAGAGAAGCTATGGTCGCCAAGCTGAAACGCGACAACGGAATCATCGCGGACCCGACAGATGAGATCATGATGACTGCGGGAGGGATGGGTGCGCTCGTACTCGCAAACCTAGTCCTTGTGGAACCTGGCGACGAGGTCATCTATCCAGACCCAGGCTTTGTAAGCCACTATGCTCACATTCGCCTAGCTGAGGGAGTCCCAGTGCCCATCCAGTTGAAGAAGGAGAACAACTTCGGGATTACGGCTGCTGATGTTGAGGCTCTGGTCACAGATAAGACCAAGATGCTCTTAATCAACTCTCCCAACAACCCAACAGGTGGGGTCATCAATAATGATGAGTTGAGAAAGATAGCAGAGCTGGCTCATGAGAGAGACTTCTACATTCTCTCGGACGAGGCATATGAGCAATTCCGATATATTGATGGGCACCCGACCTTCATCGGATCGCTTCCAGACATGATGGAAAGGACGGTGTCGATATTCTCACAGTCAAAGACCTATGCCATGACAGGATGGCGCATTGCTGCTGCAGTCGGCCCACGTGAGGTCATTGCCGCAATGGTCAAGCTCCAAGAACATCTTATCGCCATGCCGACATCCATCTCTCAGAAGGCAGCTGAGGCTGCAGTTTCAGGACCACAAGAATGCATACATGAAATGCTCGCCACATTTAGGAAGCGTCGAGATATTATCACAAAGGGTCTGAACTCGATTGAGGGGCTGGAACTGAAACCACCGGGAGGAGCATTCTACGTGTTTCCCGATGTCTCTGCGTACGGTATGAAGTCCTACGACTTGATGCTTGGACTTCTAGAAAACGCAAAGGTGGCAACAGTCCATGGGTCTGCGTTCGGACAGTACGGAGAGGGCTTCCTGAGGCTGTGCTATGCGGTTTCCACGGAACGCATTGAGGAAGCTCTGAGCAGATTGGATGACTACCTACCTACGCTTCTCAAGTGAGTTCCTCCATGCGAAGAGTAATTTGCGAATTAGCTGACGTGTAGTGGATGACCGACCGAACTCAACGTCTGAAAGACCGCATGATCTCTGCAGAACCAACAATCTCCTCGGAGAGAGCTGTCCTCTTTACGGAGTATCTGAAGCGACATGAGCACGAACCAATAAAGATCAGACTCGCAAGGGCCTTCGCCCATGTTCTTGACAACATAACCATTCGGATTGAGCCTGAGGAGCTGATTGTAGGGAATATGGGACTTACTCCGAGGTCTTGCCAGATATTCCCTGAATACAGTTGGTCATGGATTAGCGATGAGCTTGAACGGTTTACCGTCCGGCGCACCGAGAAGTTCTACATTTCTGAACAAGACAAGGAAGCCCTTCGTTCGGTCTTCAGATACTGGAAAGGAAAGAGCACCGCTGAAATATCCAGCAAAGTTATCCCCGAGTCATCAACACGGGCGTCTACGGCAGGTCTCTTCACAATAGGTGCGCCAGGCACAGGTATTGGTCATATCACTGTAGACTATCGCCATGTCCTCGGACAAGGTCTTGAGGGGATTCTGGACGACGTCGATTTCATGAAGAGCGGTACTTCTGATGAGGACAAGAAGCTGTTCTACGAGTCAGTCGAGATCACTCTCAGAGCGGTGATACGATATGCGGAGAGATTCGCACAACTCGCTGTTGAAACTGCGGAGAATGAAGACGATGCGCAGAGAAAAACCGAACTCCTCAAGATTGCAGAGATATGCAGGACAGTTCCCCGATACCCAGCCAAGACGTTACACGAAGCGTTGCAGTCATTCTGGTTCAGTCACCTCTTGGTCCAGACAGAGTCAAACGGGCATTCAGTTTCCACCGGCCGCTTTGACCAATACATGTACCCATTCTACGAACACGAAATCAGCGAGGGGAGACTCACAAAAGAGGAAGCCCTTGAACTACTAGAGATGCTCTGGATCAAGTTCACATCGCTAATCAAACTCAGAGATGAGTACTATAGCGTTGCTTTTGCAGGACACCCAATGTTTCAGAACCTTACTATTGGGGGCCAAGACTCTGAAGGCAATGACGCATGTAATGAACTGACCGAGCTTATACTCCAAGCAACTGCAAACATCAGAGTCACTCAGCCGACTGTATCATTTCGCTGGCATAAGAACACGCCACAAAGAATGAAGCTGAAGGTGGTGGATGTCATTTCTGAGGGCCTTGGAATGCCCGGTCTCTTCAATGACGAGGTCATCATTCCTATGATGACCAAGAAAGGGACTGCAAGCGAAGAGGCCTACAACTACTCCATTTTGGGCTGCGTAGAACCCATCATTGAAGGCAAGTCTGACCCTAGACCCAACATCGGTTATGTGAACATCCCGAAGATCTTGGAAGTTACGTTGAACAATGGTCGAGACCCCAGAACAGGGCTTCTTGTTGGCAAGCAGACAGGAGACCCTCGTGACTTCAGAACTTTTAATGACCTCTGGAATGCGTTCAGTGAGCAGATAGATCATGCCATTGAGCTGCTCACCAATGCAGACAGAGTTGTAGCAGGTGTTCTGGCCAAGCATACTCCGACACCATTCATCTCATCACTCCTCGAAGGATGTCTGGACCAAGGTCTGACAATGCAGGAAGGAGGCAGTAGCTACAATTCGGGAGGGATAATGGGAGTAGGAGTGGCCATCGCAGCGGACTCACTGGAGGTCATTCGCCAATTCGTCTTTGAAAAGAGAGAAGTGACAATGGACAAGCTCCTAGCGGCTCTAGCTAATGACTTCGAAGGATTCGAGGAATTGCGCGCACGATTTGAGGCGGATCCATTGAAATATGGCAATGACATTGAACCGGTGGACCTTCTAGCCAGGGACACGGGTCGCTCGTTCTGCAATGCCATTCAGAGCAGGATGACAACTCGGAATGGCCCATACCATGGAGCATTGTTCTCGGTATCAATGTACATCCCACAGGGAGAGGTTTTGGGTGCAACCCCTGATGGACGAAAGGCAGGAGTCATGCTATCAGACGGTGTCTCGCCGACGCAGAACAGAGACGTCAACGGGCCGACCGCGGCCATGAAGTCCGTGGCACGTCTGGACCATGCACTCTGCTATGATGGAACACTGTACAACATGAAGTTCACGCCCGATATGTTCAGCACACATGCTAGAAGAGAGAAATTCATAGGACTCGTTGATGCGTATTTCAAGCTAGGGGGACTCCATGTCCAATTCAACGTAGTCTCTAAGGAAGTACTCCTAGACGCAAAAGTGAACCCTGAAAAGCACAGAAACTTGATTGTCAGAGTCGCTGGGTATAGCGCATACTTCATTGAACTAGACCCCTTTGTCCAAGATGAGATTATCTCCAGAACGGAGTTTTCTGGGAGTCAGACATAATCAGATGTGAAGTGCGTGCATGAGTCGACAACTTTAACAAGAACTTAAGATTTCAAGCATTTTCGGGTGCCAATATAATGGACTATGATGTAGTTACTTTTGGAGAAGTCATGCTAAGGCTCTCGCCACCTGATTTCATGAGATTTGAGCAGACTCACAGCTATGACGCTCATGCTGGTGGTGCTGAAATGAATGTAGCTGTTGCATGCTCTAGACTAGGCCTGAAATCAGCATATGTAACAAAACTCTGTGATAATTCAATAGGTCACTTCATACGTAACCAAGCACGAATGCACGGTGTAGATACATCACATGTCATCTGGGACCCAGAGAATAGATGCGGAGTCTACTTCGTAGAGTTTGGTGCAGCCCCTAGGACTAACAGGGTCATATACGACAGAAAGGATTCTGCGATTAGCAAGATACAGCCGGGTCAAATTGACTGGCCGGAGATTCTGGAAGGAACAAAGCTGTTTCATACTAGCGGCATCACTCCTGCGTTGAGCCCGTCATGTGCAGAGGTCACTATGGAAGCACTCAGGACTGCGCAAGAAAAGGGCTGCAAGGTCTCCTTTGATGTCAACTATCGTGGAAAGCTATGGACACCTCAAGAGGCCAACAAATTCACAGAACCCGCATCAGAATATATTGACATCCTCATTACTACAGAAGAGGATACCAATGTTGTATACGGGATTAAGGGTGATAACTACGAGGAAATTGCGGAGAAACTGGTGGACAAGTTTGGCTTCGAGGTGGTAGTCATCACGCTTCGTGAGACCCCATCGGTGTGGTTCAACAAGTGGTCAGTCTTTGCATACTCAAAGGGAAACATCTACAAGAGTCCGGTCTACGATATTGAGATAGTTGATCGCCTTGGTGGCGGAGACTCTTGTAGTGCAGGCTTCATCTACGGGTATCTGATTCTGAATGACCTCCAGAAGGCAGTTGACTTTGGAGCTGCGTTTTCAGCTCTGAAGCATTCGGTACCCGGAGACCTAGCCTTCGTGTACAAGGAGGAAGTGGAGAAGCTACTCAAAGGCAGAGGGGAGAGAGGACTGAGAATTGAGAGGTAGGTGGTTATAGTGTGGGATAAGTTGGATGTATTGAATCTCATAAGGAAGACAAGACTCATTCCAATCATCAGAGTTGATTCATCTGAAGTCGCTCTGAAGGTCGCAGATGCATTCCTTGATGGAGGAATCAACATCGTTGAAGTAACATTCAGTGTTCCCGGGGCAACCAGGGTAGTAGAGAAACTATCTGAGAAACTCGGAGATAAGGTCTTGATAGGCACAGGCACTGTTCTGGATGGTGCAACAGCTAGGCAAGCAATCCTTGCAGGCGCTGATTTCATTGTCAGCCCAATCTACTCACAGGATTTGATCCAGACATCTAGACGGTATAGCAAGGCTTGTTTTCCAGGTGCCCTCACGCCGACAGAGATTGTAGAAGCATATACGATGGGTGCTGATGCGGTGAAGGTGTTCCCGGCAGAGAACGTAGGAGGCGCCTCATATCTCAAGGCAGTACGTGCTCCAATTCCGCACATTCCATTGATACCTACAGGCGGAGTCAATCTTACAAATGCAAAAGACTTCCTAGATGCAGGCGCGTTTGCACTCGGCGTTGGTGGAGCAATCACTGACAAGAGAGCCATTGCAGATGGAAAATACGAAGTGATAACTGAGAACGTCAAGAAATTCCTTGAGATAATCAGATAGCACTCCTAATCTCTAGGCCTGAAAACAACATTAAATCGACCCCTCAAGAGTCAATTACTCGAAGGGGCCGGGAATATTCTCTCTCACCAGAGCAACTAGGGAGATCACATTCTCTACTGGGTCTTTTGACTGTATAGTCTGGCTCATCTTGAAGAACTCTGTCTCTCTGAAACGGCTTGGCTCAACATTCGCGGCAATCTGATAGGCAAGATATACCAATGCTCTAAGATACCCACCAACATGTCCCTCTTCCTCGTCTGGAGTCATCGCTCTTACGTCAGTTCCTCCGAGAAGCGGGTCACTCATTAGACGGGGAGAGATTCGACCAATCGTAACGGGAGTTGGCTGGCTCTTGACGAATTTGGCAAGAGGCGCCCTGATTCTCCTGATAAAAGCAATGTAGTCTCTGAAACCTTCTTGCCTGTCCGTCATGTATGTGCGGGCAACTAGCTCTACTTCTTGCAGAATATTCGCGGGAGTAAACCTGAAGTCTAATCTATCAGTGCTCTGGAGCTCTGCATAGTCTCCATGAAGCGCTCTCATACCATGGACAAACATGTTTGCCCTCTGTCCGACATCACGACCTTGATCATGGTCAT
>CAYPUO010000123.1:0-7560 GCA_964413775.1 uncultured archaeon | reverse complement strand
ACTGCAGCCTCAGAATTCGCTCACGTGATAATTCATCCCACTCCTGTTCTATGTCAATGCTTATACGTCCCCAATGAGTACATGAACATGTTTCGTAAGCACGCTACATTTGAAATCGTGGAGAAGAGGTAAGAAACACGAAGAGGGTTAAGATAGTAGCTATATTAGCCGTATTCCTTTTGCTGCAATCGATGAGTATGCTCGCACAGAGCCAAGACGGCCTAGGGCAGGACGAGTGTCAGACGACGCCGGTAGTCGCTGGAACCTATACACCCCATGGGCCTATGAATATCTCATCCAATGCTGACTTCGCCGCTCATGGATGGAACGGGACAGGGACTCAGGTCGACCCCTACTCGATTGCAGGGCTATCATTCGATGCAGAAGATCCAATAAGGATCGAGAATACAACTGCATACTTCTCAATAACAGACTGCATGTTTTCGCATCCTACCGATATGGGTGAACTAGGGATTGCAATCAGTAATGCGAGCAAAGGCGTTATTGAGTCATGCAGCTTTGAGAGGTACTCTGATGCAATCGCCGCTCTTGAATGCAATGGCACCCACATTTCATCTAACACCATGCATGACTGCCAGGCCGGTGTAGCACTTAGTCTTTGTTACAGGATGGAGGTGCTTTCTAATACAATTGAGAATGCCACACAGGGACTGAGTCTCTGGTTGGTAATCGACTCGCTGATCAGCTCGAATACAATCTATGATTGTCAATGGAATGGAATAACTGCATGGGATAACGGAACTGGGACTGTAATATCTAACAACGAGATTTACGATATCAACAACCTGTTTCTTCTTGAAGGCGCAATCGATGTAGAAGGATTCGGTTGGACAGTAGTCGGGAATGCCATCCATGATTCAGGTATAGCGATAGCTCGTCAGTTCATGTGGCCGGGAAACAACGAGTTCAATATCACACAAAACAGTATCTACGATTGTGCTATTGCCATCTCATTATATAGTGTATACAGTGGCACCGTTGAGGGGAATGCAATTGATAACTGTCGGACTGCTATCACTTTGTCTGCTTGTGTTCGTGTAGATATTTCGCAGAATACTATTAGTAATGCATTTTCTGGACTGATTATCACAACATGCCGTGAATGCAGAATAGTAGGCAACCAGCTTCAAAACGCATCGTTCTCCATTACTGGCTATGCCCCATCAGAATATAGAAATGTAGTACAGGGAAATACAATAGACGGCGGAGGACTCGGATACTTCCTGGACGAAACAGATACAACAATCACCTCGCCAACGTATGAGCAGATATATCTCGTGAATTGTACAGATGTTGAGATCCAGAACCAGAATATCACAGGTGCAAACGTCGGTCTCACCATGGCCTATTCCTCGTCATGTGGAATAGTCGGCAGCACCATCAGCAACAGCCTAACCCGTGGCATCTATCTCTACTACACCCAGGGCTGCTATGTCAGAGACTCTACGATAACTCAAAATGGTCGCTTGGGCTATGGCGACGGAATATACATGCTCTATTCCAACAATACTGAAATCGCTCGTAATCTTATTTACAACAACACTGGAGATGGCATCCAGGCGTATTCGTCCATACACTCAGCAATCCATGGCAATCTGATCACAAACAACACGCAAGGCGGTATCTCGTTCGATGCAAAGTCCAGTCACAATCAGGTATATGGCAACGAGATAGGATGGAATGGTGCGCAAAATGCGTGGGATGATGGTGTCAGTAACTCATGGGACGATGGTATCTCGTTGGGAAACTGGTGGAGCGATTACAGCACCACGGGTTCGAACAACTATACAGTCTATGGTAATGCTAACAGCCATGACAACTTCCCCTCAGAATATAGGTCATGGAGTCTGTCGCTACCTCCAACCAGTACGATTGCAGACTTCGGAGTCATTGCCTTGTCAGTCATTGGTGTTTGCATCATTCTCGCCGCAATACTGGCGTTACTCAGGAGGAAGAGGATGATTTGAAGCCTGTTCGAAGAAATGGCAAGAGTTTGGCCACTCGGCTTTTGGGAATTATAGTCATCGTGTTGATACTGCAATGCATCTCGCTGGTTAGCGCGGAAGTGCCCAGTCAGAATCAGAACCAAAGGCAGAATATCCAAGTGTACACACAACATTTTCCCATTATTGTTTCGGAGAACTCTGACTTTTCGTCCTTTGGATTCCCGGGAAACGGGACCGCGCAGAATCCGTTCCGGATTCAAGGACTTAACATATCGTATGGGGGATTCTCTATCTCCATATCAGACACGAAAGCCTATTTCGTCATCAACGACTGCATATTCAATTTGGGAACGGATGCAGCTTCTTGCATCTACCTGGATTCGGTTGAGAACGGACTGATTGAAAACTGCTGGATAGAAGGAGGAATTGAAGCGGTGTCCCTGTCTCAATGCACCAACATGCAGATTCTGAACAACACGTGTGTCCAAGCTCAGTCAGACGGCATCGTTTCTAACGGGGGTTCCAACAACTATCTGGCTAACAATATCATTGTCAACAATCAATACGGCATGAGAATGTCCAATGAAAACAATTCCACCATATCGCACAACAGGATTTATGCCAATTTTGCCTATGGTCTAGAGCTCAGCTATTGCAATAACAACACAGTTGAGAGTAATTTCTTCGGCTGGAATGAGCTACCACACAGCCCTATAACAAGGAATGCTCTTGATAACTGGAACACTGACCTCTGGATTGGCAATCACTATTCTGATTATTCGGGAGTTGGTGTGTATCAGATCCGTGGAGATGGAAACGAAACCGATACAATGCCCTTCCAGCTGATAGATACAACAGCACCTCAAATGAAAAGCCCAGACAGCGTCAGCATACCAGCTGATGCAGAGGAGCTGAGATGCAATTTCACAGATGAGTATCCACTCACGTACGAAATCCATATCGGAACTGAGGTTGCTGCTAGGGGGTATTGGTTTGACGGTATAGTGAGCGTACCCATGTACATCTTTCATGGACAGGACGCAAATCTCACCTTTCAACTCCTCGACGGAGCGCAGAACTCAGCCTCTTTCGTCGTCCATGTCGAGGTCCTGCCGGCAACTGGCAATAGTGCTGTTGATATTACTCCAATAGTCTACACAGCGGTGGCAGTGGTCGGGATCTTGGCAATCGTGGTAGCGCTAGAATTCCGCAGACGAAGAAGATCCTGAATGACCATTAGACCATGTGACAGGCCAGACCCACAGCGATATCCGTCTGCTCTGCTGTCATTCATGGCTACATCGATGACAATGTCTCGTTTCCTCTGAATAGTTAATCTAAAAAGGAACAAGTCCAATTGACCTGAGCGCAACCATTTCAACGGGTGTATCAGACATGCAGATTGATGACTATGAGTTTGAAGAGGAGAAGACTCTATCAAACCTTGCCAAGCTCCTTGAGGACATTGCAGAGCAGATCCGAGATGGCCAGAGGCTGCAGCTTCCAATGCCTGCGCTCAAGGAAGGCACAATCGAACTTCCTCTAGGAGAGCCAGTGGAAACAGGCATTGAGGTTGCCCTCAGAAAGCACTTCATCCACCTGACGCTATCTCTTGCCTGGGCGAAACCCGAAGCGAAGGGGGTTGCTACCGATGAGTGAAACCGTCTTTTCCAGGAAGGAGATCCTCGAGAAGACAGCCGGAGTAATTGAGCTCCTCGAGTCAATAGCCTCGTTTGTAGAAAAGCGACTGTGCGATACATGCGAAACGGCCGAAGAGGAATGGGCTGAGAAGCGGACCAATATCATGAAGTACCTAAAGAATCTCATCTCGAAGTATGATTTTGCACATCTACTTCCCAGGACCGAGCTTGGCATTGCTTCACAGGCGGTCTTGACACAGCTGCTCCAAGTCCAGTATACCTTTGCTCAGGTCGTTGTTATGATTGACATGATTCGAGGTGAGCCCTTTAGTGATGTCTACCTTGACTCAATGAGCGCAATCTCATCAAAGACATATCAACAACTCACTGCACTCAAGAACCTAGCGCTGGAGAACGTTTCAGACCATGAGGCAGCAATGACAGCGTTTCAAGCAGTCCTTCGATTGGAACGAGAGATCGATGAGGACAACATCGTTATCTGCCGTCAGATCTCTGTGGCGAGCGTAGAGGGGAAAACTGACTACACCTGTTATATCATGCGAAAGATAGTGGGTGAGCTTGAACACATTTCTGACTACATAAGAGATACAGCAGAGATTATCATTGATATCTGAGGTGTACTTGAGTGGCAGACGTCCTTCCGCTTTACCTCATTGCCGCTGTTTTAATTGGTGGGGTGGCAATCGCAAAAGTTGCTCAGAAGTACAGGTTTCCCTATCCAATTCCCCTGATAATTGCAGGAATCATCCTCGGGCAAGCTAATGAGTTCTATTCCATATTTCCAGTGGATTTCGATGTCAGCTTTATCGCACAGCTTACGCTAGCAACTGTGCTGTTCTACGCGGGGCTGACCATGAACCTGAAGGAAACCAGCCGAGCAAGAGTATCGGTAGTCCTACTAGCAACACTGGGAGTTCTTCTGACGTCTGTGATTTCTGGCGTGACAATGTACTTCATCACGCCTGCAGTTGGCACCATCCTTGCACTTGCTTTGCTCATTGGGGCAATAGTCTCACCTACAGACCCAGCAGCGCTTTTCTCAGTCCTCGAAAGCGGAGGAGTCAGGGTTAAGCGAAAGCTATTCACGTTGCTTGAAGGAGAAGCAGTCTTCAATGACGCAACGGCGGTAGTCCTTATTACGACCGTCTTCGAACCACTGATAATCCCCGGAATCTATGGCGAGGTCCCTGCTCAATGGTACATCATCTTCTTTGACTTCATCCTGAGCATGGGGATGGGTGTGCTGATCGGATATGCAGTTGCCTATTCGCTGGGAAGGTTAATCCATGCAACCGCTGAGGACACAAACATCTCGATTCTTACTGCGACCACACCCATCTTGGCATACGGGATTGGAGAAGCATTCTCCACAATCGTTCCAGGGATCCACCCCGGAGCACTAGCGGCCGTGTTTGCAGGAATCTTCATGGCAAACTCAAAGATGGCAGGCATTGATTTCCTTCCGCAGAAGTCCATGCGGGGGGTTATGAAAAATGTATCATTCTTCTTCGAGATAGCTGTCTTCATCCTCCTAGGACTAACACTAAACACTACTGAACTACTGGCAAGACCCGACCTCATCGCGGCGGGGCTTGTAGTAGGTCTGTTAGTGATATTCGTTGCGCGACCTGTTTCTGTCTTTGCAGTCACCTTGCATGACAAGTCAGTTGGGTACAAGGATAGACTTCTCTTGAGCTGGGCAGGAGTAAAGGGAGTTGCAAGTGCGGCGCTTGCGGCTATTGCAGTTTCAGTTATTATTGCGCCTGAGCACTCGCAAGATGTAGAGGCTCTGTATGGTGTGAGCGCCGCAAGCATCGGACTGACAATCAATGCAATTGTGTTCATCGTCATCTTGATGAGTCTGTCCATTCAAGGGCTCACAACTCCAATCCTAACAACGAGGCTCGGATTGGTTGAAGAGCAGGATCGCGCACAGGAGATTACTACTGAACGGAATGCGGTGCGTCAGTCATTGCTGCATCTCGTCGACCAGTATACTGAGGGTGCGATTGACTCAAGGATGTACTCTATTCTCAAAAGAGAACTGGAGGAGCAGATATTCAACCTTGAGGACGAACTGCGAAAGTTTGTATCTGAGAGAAGAGCGAGGGTCAGAGAACTGGAGATAAGACAGAATCTCGCACAGAAGAAGCTAGAGTTTTACATGGCAGAATATGAAGCAGGCAGGATATCTGACGTAACCTATGAGGACATGAAGAATGAACTGGAAGCCCAGATAGATGAGCTTGCAACGCGAATTCGCATGGCGCAGGCTGTATCACCAACAAAGCCGGATGAGGCATAGCATCAACATGACTGGTTAAGTCTGAAACCAGCTTCGAGATACTAAATGGCTGTCTAGCGTGTCCTAGAAGGATACTTTTCTATACATATCAGGAATTCTCACGCCAGTCTTCCCAGTGAAGACATCTCGGAGCAAATCTAGGTGCTCATCTAAATCTTTCAACATCTTCTCCAGCTCGTCGGTATCGATGTTGGGCTCAGCCACCCACACGGTAAGGTAGTTGCTGATGACACCCACCTCGACAGATCCTTCCTCAAGGTCTCTGAAGATGGTAATCTTGATGAGAAACTCTGCTTCGAACATGTTCAGGATATCGTGCACGCTCAGGACGATGAGATCAAGGAAGCCGACCAAGTCCTCCAGTTCCGGATTCTCGTTCAGATTCTCCCTAAGTGACTCATTGAAGGTCTGCACTGCAGCCACCTTCTGGCGAAGGGTTTCGAACATCTTCATAAGTTTGGTGAAGTCTTTGATGCTGGTTTCCAGGGAAGGGACGAGCCGAGTGAACAGAGTGACCAAGAGCTTTCCTTTTGTGTTCTCACGGATGCTCTCATGTTCACTGAGTTTGCCAAGAGGACCATCAAGGTGTTCAAGTTGAACAAGCGTATTTGTCACTGCTTGGATGGCTTTCATGGAGTTTCGCTGAATCTTGCCCCATCGCTCTACAAAACTATCTAGTCCGTCGCGCAGGTCCTCAAGGGTATCGAGCTCTCGAGACAACTTATCGTTCTACTCCAATTTTCACTCCATTTTTGGGTTTATAACTCATTCTCAGGGGATTTTTTTCTCATTTGATGGTCACGAAACAAGTCAATTCTAATATAATCCACTGTACACGCTCACCTACATGTCGAGAAAGTGATGCGAGTAACACCGCGGTCATATCACCAAGATTCCGTTCCGTATCTGCCGCAGCAAATCAGAACTAGAGATTATGCCAGTCAGCCGCCCTTGTTTCTGGACTACTACTGCCTGATACGTCTGAAGCAGAGGGATGACTGCTTCAACCGGTGCGGTTTCATTAACCATTGGGATTCCATCTGAATCCATCACGGCTTCAACAGTCATCTCAGTGAGATTCAGGTGGAGGTGGCGTAGTATGTCTTTTTGTGAAATACACCCCATCAGCCGAGTCCCTCGGAGTACCGGCAGCTGTGAATAGTTGCCATCGCGCATCTTGGCTGCCGCCAAGAGGACGGGGTCTCGCGCATCAATCGTAACTACCTCCTGAGTCATGATTTCAGCACAGGTCTTCTTGGTTATTCCTGCTAAGTACCTGATAATCGAATGAACGAGCGATAGCTTCGGGTCTAGGGACCCTCGTTCCATCCGAGCAATGAACGCCTGAGAGACGCCCACCTCATCGGCGAGCTCTGTCTGGCTGATTCCAGCAGCGAGCCGCATCGTCCGCAGGTCATCAGTTGTTACAATCAACTTGCGTATCCTGTAATATATTATTACTGGCAGTAATTGCATATAGGAACTATTATATACTTTCTCTTGAGCGCCTCTATTTTAAAGAAGAGTTGATAAACATGGATTTAAGAGTCACTCGAGGCGCTGGCCCACCGCTATCACGCCAGCAAGTTGAGATTATTGAGAGGAAGGGCAAAGGACACCCTGATAC
>CAYPUO010000122.1:0-7562 GCA_964413775.1 uncultured archaeon | reverse complement strand
GAAGAAGGTTGCTTTCATTGGATGCGTGGGTTCTCGTGAACCTGGGGTGAAGGGGCACGAACACTGTTCACGATACTGCTGTTCGGCTCTAGCAAAGACTGCTGGTATAATGGCCGATAAGCTCGATGAGGCGCTGATTCTGTATCAAGATATTCGGACCTATGGCAAGGATCATGAGGAGTTCCAGAGGGTTGCGCGTTCGAAACATGTGATATACACAAAATTCCCACCAGAGAAGAAACCCGAGGTTGACTACAAACGTGGCAAGATAGTAATGAAGTGGAAAGATGTCCTTGCTGACATGGACCTCGAGTTCTATCCGGACATCGTTGTTCTTGCCAGTGCCATGGTTCCGCCGGAAGGCATCGAGGAGACCAGTCATATGTTTAGTCTAACAAGGAGCAGCGACGGTTTCTTCAACCCTGAGCACGTGAAGCTCAATCCACTGACCACACACTCAGCAGGCGTCATGATTGCCGGAGCGGCACAGGCTGCAAAGAACGCCTCGGAGTCAGTGATTGATGCGAGTGGGGCTGCAGCCAAGGCCGTCGGTCTAATGGCTAAGGGTGCAGTCGAGATTGAGTCAACTGTGTCAAGAGTCAATTCTGACCTCTGTTCGTCATGTGCAACCTGCATTACTGCATGTCCCTATCATGCAATAAGCTGGGATGAATCACGTGATCCGCATGTTGCCACTGTGACAGAGGCCAAGTGTCATGGCTGCGGGACGTGCGCTGCCGCGTGTCCAAGCAATGCAATCACGATGTTGCATTCAACCAACGAGCAGATTCTGTCGATGGTGCAGGCGTATCTTCTGCCTGCTCCTGTTATTCAAGGAGGTAACAAGTAATGACTGCAGCTGAAACTACTGCAAAAAGCGATACTGAATGGGAGCCCAGGATTCTGGCCTATTGCTGCAACTGGTGCTCATATGCTGGAGCCGACTTGGCAGGCACCTCACGGATTCAATACCCTCCCAATGCAAGGATCCTTCGTGTGAACTGCACTGGTAGGATTGACCCCGAGTTCATACTTGCGGCACTTGATTTGGGTGCCGATGGTGTGCTCGTGAGTGGGTGCCACCCAGGAGACTGCCACTACACAAGCGGAAACTTCAAGGCTCAAGCAAGATGGGCTCTTCTTGAGAAAGTCATTGAGCAATCAGGTGTCAATCCAAAGCGAGTCCGGCTGCAATGGGCAAGCGCATCCGAAGCACAGATTTTTGCTGATGGCGTAAGGACACTTGTCAAACAAGTCAGAGAACTTGGACCAATAGAGAGGGAGTGGCGATGAGTCGATTTGCATTTTATTTCCAACAGAAGCATAACGAAGTGCGTCAGCAGAGGAACTGGATAGCAGATGCTTTGAAAGCTGGCGCGAACACAGTGTCAAAGATATCCCAGAAGACAGAGTTGCCGAAGGACCTTGTTGTCTGGAATCTTATGGGCATGCTCAAGTGGGGTACTATTGAGGTCGCTGGAGAAGAGAACCATGAACTGCTATATGCAGTAAAGGAGGTCTAGTAATGGCTGATCCCGTACCTGTCGCGATGGCTCAGGGCTCCTCGTGCTGGGGATGCTTCCAGAGTCTAGTCGACATTCATCTTGGTCTTGCAGACATTTTACCGAAATTGGACATCAAATATTGGCAAGCGGTGGCAGACTTCAAGCTGCACCATCTCGAAGGCTATGAGGACAAGTCAATCGTAGTAGGTTTCTACGAGGGCATGGCACGGACCGAGGAAGACGTACATCTATTGAAGGTCATGCGCGAAAAGTGCCAGATACTTGTTGCCCTCGGATCTTGTGCATGTTTCGGGAGTGTTGCTGCATTGGCAAATCTATCTGATATTGAGGAATGCTATGATACGAAGTATAGAGAGAATAAGACATTCAGTGGCGGGAAGGTCCCATCTGTGAATGTACCCAAAATCGAGCCAGTGGTGAGACCAAACTCTGACTATGTCACCTTTGACCTCATGTTGCCCGGCTGTCCTCCGACTTCCAAGCTCATTGCCGCTGCAATTAACTCACTGCTGACTGGGGAGCCTCTGGACCTTCCGCCCCATACAGTATGTCACTACTGCAAGCGCGAGAAGAAGGAGACTCCCATAGAGAAGATACTCCGTCCATTTACAGGGATAGCTGATCCCGATAGATGCCTCCTTGAGCAGGGCTATATTTGCATGGGGAGCGCAACATGGGGAATCTGTGAGGGTCAGTGCGTGAACAAGGGCGCCACGTGTCGTGGCTGCTTTGGTCCGCCTCCTCCGATAACACAGGACTTCGGTGCTGCGGCTATATCTATGCTCGGCACCTACGCTCCCATGGAGCCAGAGAAGCTGGTTGAACAGGTCAAGGACCCATTGAGCATGTTCTATCGATTCACATACGGGACGAGTCACCTCAACAGAATGAGGATAAAGCGAGAGGAAGCAAAGCAAACAGAGGAGGCCTAGTAGATGACAGAAGAGAAAACAATTAGAATCGACCCAGTGACTCGATTGGAGGGACATGGCGCCCTTACCATCAAGCTGGGCAAAGACAACAAAGTGAAAGACATCCAGTACAACATTGGCAGCACTCGATTCTTCGAGCAGTTCCTCACTGGACGTGCAATGGAAGAAGCACCGAGGATTGCTCCCAGAATCTGTGGGATCTGTCCCATACCTCACCACCTTGCATCTGTCAAGGCTGTGGAGGATGCTTGGGATGTGACCCCTCCGAAGGCGGCAATCAAGCTGCGGAGGCTACTCATTGAGGCCAAGCAGCTTTCAAGCCATGCCATACACTTCTATGCACTAGCAGCGCCTGACTTTGTGTTTGGCCCGTTTGCAGACCCAGCTGTGAGGAATGTTGCAGCGGTATTGAAACACCTTCCTGACGTGGTTGTTCAGGCAATCAAGCTAATGGAGTTTGGACAGGAGCTCTGCAGGGAGATCGGTGCCAAGGCAATTCATCCTGTCACAGCCATCCCTGGCGGAATGCTCCATCATCTTACAGAGGAAGACCGCGACAAGTGGTTGAAGCAAGTCCCTGAGATGCTTGAGAATATCAACAAGACTGTTGAGCTAGGAAAGACAGTAGTAAATGCGTATCTGGATGTGATAACCAAGGTTGCGGTCACGCCAACATACTATATCGGGCTCACCAATAATGGCATACTCGACATCTATGATGGCAATGTGCGCGTGATGGACCCTGAAGGCAAGATTGTGGCCGACTTTGAGCCAAAGGACTACACCAAGTACTATGGCGAGTATATAACTGACCACTCTTATGCTACTCACATCTACTACAAACCTGCGGGTTATCCTGATGGTATCTGGAGGGCAAACACACTTGCAAGATGCAATGTTGCGGATAAGATGGCTACTCCACTTGCTGATGCTGCTCTGAAAGAGATGCGTGAACTTGTAGGAAGACCATCGCATCATACATTCGTTTATCACTATGCTCGCATCGTCGAGATGGTCCAAGCCGCAGAGTGGATTAAGAAACTGCTTGAGGATCCCGATATTGTCAGCACAGATGTGAAGCTCTCGGATGTGGAACCGAAGGCTGGTGAAGGTGTAGGTATTGTAGAGGCTCCTCGAGGCACTCTCTTGCACAACTACACTAGTGATGAGGAGGGTATGCTAGTCCATGCAAACCTCATTGTGGCCACAAACAACAACATCGCTGGAATTGAGAAATCCCTCATGACTGCAGCGAAACAGATCTTTGAGGACAAGGCCCTCGAAACTCTGAAACTCCCCGACCCATTGGTGAAGACCTAGGAGAAGAATCAAGATGACCGAAGAAATACCGGAAGGCGTACTGAACCTCATTGAGATGGTCGTACGCTGCTATGACTGCTGACTATCATGTGCGGCTCACATGGTCGTCGTTCGCGAGGATGACGATGGTGAGGTGCACGAGATAGCCAGGAAGGAACTAGTGCTGGGCGGCGCATGAAGGCCCAACCGAAACTCGGGTTGGACTGGACGACCCCGCAAGGGTTGCCCGCACTTTTCCTTCATTTCTCTTCTTTTTGGATTGAACACAAGTCGGAGAAGATTAATTTCTATTTGGCATCATGACTGGCTTTGCTGCATTCCTTGACAATAGTAGGAAGACGAACTCATGTGGAACCGTAGAGTGCTCTCATACTCCTCTGTTTCGACGCAGAAGATGATCTACGTATATGGAGATTGCCTAGCAACCACTTTTCGTGCAAGCGGACTAAAGAGGCGTATGACATATCTCAAAGCGCCGACATTGTTCTTCATCTCAGCCACATACTCATCGAATGTCCGTGTCTGATACTTCAGCAGTGCCCCAGACTCCTCGGTGTCCATCCAAGACGTGTAGAACCATTCATCTGAGCCGCTTGCCTTCTTGAACGCATCTTCAGGAAGCATGCCAATCCCCATAGCGGTCAGCAATCTCTTTGCGAAGTCGGAATATAGAAACTGACAGCGGGGTCCGCCTCCAATTAGTAAGAACTTTCCAACCGTGTTTGCCTCTACTGCGTTCGAAAAGGCAAGGCCAACATCCCGGGTGTGACAAAACTCAATCTTCTGTTCCAAGGGCATCTCAAAGAGCAATGGATCCATCTTCATGCTTATTTCCAATGGCGGAACCGCAGTTAGCCGCAGAATGGTCCAAGGAACCGGGCTTTCACGGAGTAGCGTTTCGCACTCCATCTTATGGTGAGTATAGTTGTCCGTAGGCTTCTGCGGAGTAGTCGATGTGATTGCTGGCAGGTCGGGAGATCTCGGTCCATGTGTGGAGATTGAGCTCGCGAAAATCAACTTGGGAGGCTTCTCAAGGTCTGATAAACAGGCGAGGAGGTTTCTCATTCCTCCTACATTCACTGCCTTTGCAAGTTCAGGCTTTGCTTCACTTGCCGGAGGGATGACTCCAGCCAGATGGATAATCGCATCAAGGTCTTTCAGAGCTGGCTCCAGTTGCTCCTTTTCTGTAATAGATCCCCAGACAACTTCGAAATCTCCGTGAGCCTTTAGCTCTGATGCTTTCTTTCTGTTTCTCTTCGTATCAATGTCGAAACAGCGTATCTCATAGCCCTCTGGAAGCAAAGCAAGTAATGTGCTCTCTCCAATGTTACCAAACGCACCAGTTAGCAGAACTCTCAAGTATAAATACCACCCCTTTTGATATCCCCGATAAATGAGTGTTCTTAAGGGTATGTTGCAGTTCCTAGCAGGTTTCGCTAATTCTGTTGCACGAGGTAGCAACTAGTGCATGCTGGTGGAAGAAGGCAGAACGATATACGAGTACAGCAATGCCAATGGCCATACCCTTGAGAGGATTGAACTACTAGCGTGGAGAGAACCCAGGGTCAACTATTCGGAGCTTCTTCTGTATTAGTCCAATTGCCTTAATGTCTTCATCATCAAGTCTCAGATTAGTTGCTTCGAGATTCTCTTTCAAATGAGAGCGGGTACTACTCTTGGGAATTGCGGCAAGGTTCTCGTGGCTCCACAGCCATGCCAAGCTCACTTGAGCCTCTGTAGCATTATGCTTCTCTGCGATTTTTACAAGCTCAGGCGTCCTGAGCACTTTTCCTCTAGCAAGAGGGGAGTATGCCACGTGCGTCATTCCATGCTCCACCAAGAACTGGTTCATTTCTTGTTGATGCAGGAACGGATGTGTTTCAACCTGATTCGCGACTATTGGGCTCTCTGAGATCTTCATTGCCTCTTCAAGTAGCGGGACTGTGAAATTGCATACTCCGATGTTCTTTATCATGCCGTCATCTTTGAGTTCATTGAAGGCCCGCAGGGTGTCTTTGGGACCATACTTGCCTGCTGGCCAGTGAATATAGAGCAGGTCAACATAGCCGGTATCTAGTCTTCGGAGGCTCTGCTCCGTGCTGCTCTTGACGCCCTCATAGTCCAAGTTGTCTATCCATACCTTGGTCGCAAGAAATACGCCCTCTCTTGGAATGCCGGACTGCTTGATTCCTTGACCGATATACTGCTCGTTTTGATACATCTGAGCGGTGTCAATATGCCTATATCCCAGCTAAAGCGCCGTCTTGACGCTCTCTACGCATCTCTTGGGGTCTGTGTTATTCCAGGTCCCCAGTCCGATTTTAGGAACAATCATCTCTATCGAACTTAACTATATTGCATTACCGATATAAAATCATCATTAGGGAGATGTCTGGACCACTGGCATGACTATAGCGCAACCACTAGGGTGATAGGGTGACTTCAGTTCCAGCGGTATAGGCCATGTTTCCCACTCCAGCTTCGAATATGGTATACTGAAACTCACTGAGAACGACTCCCTGTGCATCCATGGTTGCATTCTCAAAATAGATCATGCCAGGCCCGTCCTCTCCTCCAGAAGTGAGAATCAGCACAACAGGTTTTCCGCTAAAGTTCGCTCGGGCAAGATAGTCCAGCATTGATTGATGCGGTTTTGCTCCATTCACAGGGCTGCCCAGCACAACCAAGTCATACGTACTCACGTTTGTTGGAGTTTCCGGTGAACTCGTCGTTACTTCTACTCGCCAATCAGAGTCTACTAGGCCGCGAATGAACTCATTGACAATATCCTGGTTGAAGCTAGTTACCCCCGGTCGGAAGACAACAAACACGGTTCCATTTGTTCCGCCAGGGTTTCGAATCTCAAGATCTTGGACAATCTCACGGCTATTGAAACTGACGACAGTAACTGAGGTGGCAATGAGGCCTATCATTGTTATCACACAGATCATGCCGCAGAGTCGTTTCTTGTTCATCGTGTTAACCCGTACCGCCAATTTCTTGATTTCATGTTCCTAATGTATCTTGGGATTATTTGTAGGATTCTCTTATATAGGAATAAATGTAGACAGGGGAAGCACGAGAATATGAAATCGGCACGAAGCAAATAACGGTCCCTGACTGCAACATCCAATACGTGCCATTCTTTTGATTGGTTTTCCTACAGAGTCAGAACTACTACTCTCATGAATTAGGCTGGAGCTGCGTTATTTGTCAGACCACGGTGCTCGCGAACTATGAGAACAACGACCACCCCAATCAAGACGGCCAGTATAGATGGCAGGGCCCAGTCGAGAATTGTTACAGGATTCCCAACATAATAAGGCGCAGTGGCATCAAACTGCTGACAACCAAACTCTACCGAGTCATCTTCAAAACTATTGGTATCGAAACTCCAAGTCCCTGATAGTGTGGACGCAGTGACTGTCTTGGTCAGATTCGTCGTGGGATAGAAGTAATAGTCTTGGAATGGCACATGGTCTTCAACCGTCATTTGCACTCGCTCGATAGTGTTTCCAATCCATGTCCTAGCAGTACCAATATAGTATCTAAATACAAACTCAAGCCCACTGGATATCACTGTGAGGTTCATGCGGACATCCAGCATGGTCGGTTCGTGCTGTCGAAGGGCCACCTCAAACACTAAGTAACTGCTGGTGCGAAGCCAGTCCATCCATGAATCGTTGAAGTACGAGCTGACGTTCATGTCATCGCCTGACATGGTCTCTATGTCCAAAAGATATGAGTGCGAATGTACATACCTGTTTTTGAAGGACATGATGAA
>CAYPUO010000121.1:0-7582 GCA_964413775.1 uncultured archaeon | reverse complement strand
GTCTAACAGACTCGATGTAGGCATCGAACTTTCGCAATAGTCTACCTTCCCATTAATCTGCTCAATCTATCGTTAGTCCGTTTAGCCCTCATTAGTCTAGTAAGACGGTCTTCAGGCGTTCCTGTCAACAGGAATGGATAGCGGCTAAGAAATTCACTATCTAGTGGCGTGAGCGGTAGATTATTGTTCAACGACTCAATTATACGTTGCGCTTCCTGGAAATCGTCGCCAACGACCATTAGATATAGCTGATCAAGAAATTCATCTGGGTATGTACTCTCCACAGTTTGAACCGAAACGCTGTAGCTTCCTTGCGTGATACTGGCTATGCTATCTCGAGTTTCTTTTCGTGAAATGGGGATAGCACCACTGTTCTGCAGGTATTGCTCAAGTTTCGTTTTGGGAATCGGACTAGTTTCCTCTGGCACGTCTGTCAGAAGGCCCACAGTTAGATGGACGATATCGGAGAATCCCCATCCTTCTGTCAGCTCCCCAAGAACTGCCGGATCAATGTCCTTCCTCTCTCCCAAGAGTGTTTCAAACAGCTTCGTCCGCTCATCAATGAGAGGTGGTTTAAAGGCGTAGGCTCTGTCAAAGGCGGACAGAACCTCTTCTTCAATGCGTTCGGGATGGGTAGTCGCCCCTACAACCAAGATCTCGTCCTGGTCCAACGAGATTTCGTTCAGAGTGCTGAGAAAAACTGCTGAGTGTGCCGTGCCCATTTCTGCAAAAGTATCGAGTTTCTCAATGTATACAAGGGCCGGAGCATTCCTCTTTGCAAATTCGGCGAGCGTTCTAATTGCGCTCGACATCTCCTCGGTCGTACCGATGGCATGTGCGGTTCTGAAGCGAATCAGTTTCATAGGCGTTTCAAGTGCGACATGATATGCAAAAGCTTCGAAGTCTGTGCCAGGAGAACCAAGGAGAAGGACGCGGCCTCCAAATTCAAGACCTTTGCTCTTGAGCTTGTGCTTAAGCGTTCCCTGTTTGGATAGCACATCTAGGAATATCTTTGCGCGAGCAAGGACTGACTCTTGTGCAACTCTATCAAACTCAAGCTCTTCTGGTTCCTTGAGAACAATAACTTCGGTAACGGCATCCGGTCTGCTCACTATGCACCCCTCGGTAAGTACTTCGGAAGTGAAAATGAAGCCATATTATCCCTTCGGACGTGGCCTATCTTCCGCGCCGAAGACGCGTTTCGCGCCCCGACCGCATCAACCATAAGCTCTTGTAGAGTGTGTGAATTGCTTGAGTTGAGGTCTCATGACAAAGACAGGTGACAGCCTTCGTGAAAGCATCTGGAGTGCAATCACAACCATAGAGAGCAGAGGACTGTTCGTGCACTCTGACGAGCTTCCTATCCGGTTTAAGGCGAGTGCTAGGTCCAGTGACCGAGTGAGTACTACAAGACTACCGTTGATTGCAGGAGTCTGTGTTCTCAACTCATTGGTTCCAAGGTCAGCAATGCTTCTAGTCGGAGGCCATGGAGGCGGCAAGACAACACTGATCAAGCTCCTCGGTCGAATGCTTACAGGTAAGTCACTGGATGAGATAGAGGATGGAATGCTTCGAGCGCATCCACAACTCACTGAAGAGAAGATGGTCGCTACGCTGAGACCCGGCCCACTTATGAAGGAGGGACTGGAGGTTGTGGTCTGGCGGCGTTTTGTTACGAACTTCTGTAAGATAATAGATGAAGTCAATCGTCTGACTCCTCATGCCCAAAACATCCTTCTGTCAATGCTCGCTGAGGGCGAATTGAAGTATTATGATGAAGTAAAGAAGTGTGACGACTACTCCCTTTATGCTACCATGAATCCCACTGACAGCGGCACGTTCGATCTAGCTCCCCCGTTCCTTGATAGGTTCGGAATTGCAGTACCCATTACAATGCCAACTATTGACGATATGGAGCTCATTCTTGCGTCAAGAGATGAGCGGTTGTTCGGATACGATGAGATGTGGCAGGTTCCTGCAATTGCCACAGAAGAAGACATCCTCACCATTTGGAACCTTGCAGACAAGATACCGGTCGCGCACGACGCATCTGAGTTCATGCGATCGCTAGTGCGAGAGTTTGGTGCTTGCATTCGTGTTGATAAGAGTCAGTCGCATTCTCTGACAGTAGAAACTGGACTATGCGAGGGTTGCCATTTCAATACAGCAAAGAGCGTGTGCAACAAGGTTGTCATACCGCTGAGTGTGAGGGCTGTGAAAGACCTGAACAGATACTGCAAGGCTGCCGCGTGGCTAGTTGGTGCTCCAGAAGTCGCGGTCGAGATTGTCAAGTCGTTAGCGCCACTTGTATTCTGGCACCGCACTCGATACGTCAGTGACGACCTGGAGAAGAGTCCGTTCTTTGGTAATCCATTTCTTTTCACACAACATCTGGTTGAGCTCGCTTCGGCGAGATTTGCTCAGCGTGATGCGGCGATCAAACTGATGGACAAGCTCAAACTTGGCGAAGCTGAGAAGTCTTCACTTGACGAGCTGAAGGAAATGGGAAAGAGCGACCTTCTCGTACAACTTGACTACATTAGACTGGCCAAGGAGCTGAAGAAATCAAGCTATGCAGCAATGGTGAAGAGCATAGATAAGGCAGCAAGTTCATCAAGCGTAAAGGAACTCACCAAACTGCAACAAGAACTCCTCGAGAAATCTGATTTTCCCAATCGGACCATGCTTCTTAGTCGTGTTTCCGAAGAACTACATAGACTTACTCTTTCCCAGTTCTCCCTAACATTTGAGCAGTGGCAGGAACTCTGGACTACTATAAGTCTGAAAATACCACGTATGACAAGCGTTCTAAAAGAAACGCTAAAGCCGCCGAAGCGTAAGGTGGCAAGGACCGATGGTGTGATGCTGGTTGTCTATGTTACAGGCAGTAGTTCGGAGTCCCCGGTGTTTCTCGAAGTTTCAGGGGGAACCCAGGCATTAGAGTTGAAAGATGAGATTGAAAAGTGCATTAAAAAGAGTTAACACGGAGTGAGAGGGATGGAAACGACTACTAGCCTTGGCGTGATTGCCAGACGAGCGTGGGGTCGGGCTGTGTCTGATTTCTATAACCCGCCGTTACCTGAGCCAATAGTCGAAAACAATGAGTCAGGCTCTTCGTATTTCTACATAGACTCGACTACGTGGACAGTCCATCTCAATACCGCGGGTGTGCCATTCCAAAATGGCCCTGATCAAGCTGAGCCGTATCTGCGATCAATATGTCATCATGAAATCCAACACTACCTTCTATGTCCCTTTGATGGCGTCACCAATGGGCTCATGTTCTCTGCAGCTCGCCAGCACGTTGCTGACGACATTGCGATGTTCGTGTGCAACATCTTTGCAGACCTTGTCGTCGATACGACTCTCCTGAAGCGGTTTCCCTCGCTCACCCGCGACCGCATTACCACCTCAATTGTTGACTCTGCTCTTCGAACAACCGACCACAGCCCTCTCTGGATACTAGTGATATCGACATACAGATGGATGTGGGGCTTTTCTATCCCTGAGGACGTGGATATCGATGATGGGACGCGAGAGGCATCACAGAAGATAGTGGATGTAGCAAGGAAATGTATCGATAATGAGCACAGGTGGCCCTCTGCCACTGGTGAGATTTCCAAGATTGTTGCTGAATGGCTACCTGAAGACTACGAGATGCCTGGAAGTACAGGGTCGAAAACGAGCTCTCCGGAGGAGAAGCCAGGCGAAGGCTCACTTGCTCCACAGCAGGTTCCTCTTGATTTAAACGGAATCATGGGGAGTCCAACCGAGGACCGGAATGGTGACCGTGCAAGAAGATGTGCCAATCCCGAGCAGACTGTTTCCCCAGAAAGCGAGATGGAGCGAATGGCAATTGAGGTGGAGGATAGAGGGGGAAGTCTCAGAGACTTAGAGTCTGTATATATCATGGCAGGGGGAGGTGCAGGCAGCCGCGACTGGATCAGGTTCTGGTATCGTGCTAAAGTGAGAGGTATCCTGAAGTTTCATATCACGCATAAGCGCCCGCAGGGTTCTATACCCTTGACCCCGAGCAGTTGGCGGCTCGGTGATCCCCTTGAAGAGCTCGATGTGGTCCAGTCGCTTCAAGCATTTCCCGTTCTTGTTCCGAACATGTCAACAAGACGATGGATGACATCCATGTCATACGGTGAAGACACAAGGGATTCTCTACCGGACATGTTGGTGGTCTTGGATTCCAGTGGTTCTATGACTTGGGCGATGGGCCCCAAAAACCTGAGAGGCCCATATCATGTGGCTCTAGTATCGGCACTCGCCGCTGTCGATACTGCCCTGCGGAAAGGGAGCCGCATTGCTGCCATCAATTTCTCTGGAAATATTCTGATGTCTGGATGGGGGCGCAACCGCTCTGAAGTTGAATCAACCCTTCTCGCATATCAGGGTGGAGGAACTGTTATGCCTGTCAAGACCATTAAGACGCTCTGTGAAGAGGCTACATCGAATGTCATGAGTATCATCATAACGGATGCTGGAGTTTCGAATTGGGCACCTTTCGTGAAGACAATAAGGCAGCTGTCACGTGATGGCCATAAGATGTTCATCTTTCATATTGGTGGCAGGAAGTCCAAGTCTTCAAAGGTGGGCGCTAAACTCGTCAAGTCGGGAGCGACTGTGATTCCGGTGTCGTCAGTGAGAGACCTTCAGGGTCTGGTTGTTTCTGAAGTGAGAAAAGTATACTTGCACGACACCTAAACCTTTATCAAAGTGGCTGCGGGGCGTCGCCGCGTGTCATACAATCCTTAGGATGTTGGACCCCACGACACGAGGCAATAAGTGAATGTATGAGATTTTGGGTAAACGGGTACTGGCTGATTTTGGTGGCACTAGGACAACTATGCTTGTCATCAAGGCTCCCGATATTGCGAGAGTCTGTAAGCCAGGTCAATTTGTGATGATACGTGCCAATGAAACTGGTGAGCGCATTCCACTGACTGTTGCTGATTTCAATCGTGAGAAAGGTGAAGTTACGATTGTGTTTCAAGAGGTGGGGAAAACCACAAAGCTACTTGGCACTTTTGAAAAAGGTGAGTTCATTTCAGACTTCACGGGACCCCTCGGAAGGCCGACTCATACCGATAAAAAGTATGGGACCGTTGTTGCGATTGGCGGAGGCTGTGGCAGTGCAATCGCCTATCCGGTAGCCCGGGCCTTCAAAGAGGCCGGGAACTATCTGATTACCATCAATGGTGCACGGAGTATGGACCTCTTAATCTACAGCGATGAGATGAAGGCACTCGCCGATGAGTCATATGTGACTACTGACGATGGCTCTTGTGGTGTTCATGGATTTGTGACTACTGTTCTTGGAGATCTCATTCAGAAAGGCAAGAAGATTGACCTGGTATTCGCAGTCGGTCCGGTGGCCATGATGAAATTCGTTGCAAAGACTACTGAGGCAAGCAAGATTCCCACAATCGTTAGCCTCAACAGCATAATGGTGGATGGCACGGGGATGTGTGGTGCATGTCGTGTTTCTGTTGGTGGGAGTATGAAGTTCACATGTGTTGATGGTCCTGAGTTTGATGCCCACCAGGTTGACTTCAATGAGTTAATGGGCAGACTGAATGCCTATGTCGAAAAAGAGGCCATCGCCAACAAGCTATGGGCTGAGAAGACAGGAGGCGCCAAGTAATGGCAGAAGAGAAGCCGAAGAGGGAGCGGAAGCCTCCAACAAAGAAAGTTCCCATGCCTGAACAGGACCCTGATGTCCGAAAACACAACTTCGAGGAAGTTGCTCTTGGATACTCGGAGAAAGAGGCCTTGGCGGAAGCTGAGAAGTGCATGCAGTGCAGGAATCCTAAGTGTATAAGTGGATGTCCAGTTGAGGTGCCGATTAAGGACTTCATCAACTTGATTAGAGAAGGAGACTTCATGGCTGCTGCCGCGAAGATTAAAGAAACGAATAGTCTCCCCGCAGTGTGTGGCAGAGTCTGTCCCCAGGAGAGTCAGTGCGAGTCCACATGTATATACGGCATTAGAAACGAGCCAATTGCCATTGGGCGCCTAGAGCGGTTTGTTGCCGACTATGCACGCAACAAGGGCGAAGCGCTGCCTGAACTACCTCCGAAAAACGGCAAGAAAGTGGCGATTGTTGGGAGCGGCCCTGCAGGACTGACCTGTGCAGGTGATATGATCAAGCTTGGCTATGATGTCACGATATTCGAGGCATTCCACAAGGGCGGAGGTGTACTCCAATACGGGATCCCTCAGTTTAGGCTGCCAAAAGACATTGTTGATGCTGAGATTGAGTACCTCAAGAAGCTCGGCGTGAAAGTGAGATATGACTTTGTTGTTGGCAGGATTCGCACTATCCAAGCGCTAATGGAAGACGATGGATATGGTGCAGTATTCATCGGGTCAGGAGCTGGCGCACCCAATTTCCTGAGAATCCCTGGCGAGAACCTAGTTGATGTTTTCTCTGCAAATGAGTTCTTGACTCGTGTAAATCTCATGAAGGGGTACAAGTTTCCTGAGTATGACACCCCTGTCAAGATTGGGAAGAGGGTTGCAGTTATTGGTGGTGGCAATGTTGCCATGGATTCATCCCGAACGTCACTCCGGCTCGGAGCTGATGAGGCCTACATTGTGTATCGTAGGTCGCGCGAGGAGATGCCTGCCAGAATCGAAGAAGTACACCACGCTGAGGAGGAAGGCGTGCAGTTCAAGTTGCTAATAAATCCTGTCGAGATACTAGGCGACGAAAAGCAGCGCGTTATCGGCATGAAATGCATAAAGATGAAGCTTGGAGAGCCTGATGCATCTGGTCGTCGTCGTCCTATTCCTATTCCTAACTCGGAGTTTGTATTGGATGTTGATATGGTTGTTGTGGCAATCGGCAACTCTCCGAATCCTATCATACCATCAACCACTGAGGGACTTGAGGTGACCTCTTGGGGTACTATCCAGATCAACGAGGAAACAGGTATGACCAGTGTTCCGGGTGTGTTTGCAGGCGGCGACATCGTTACTGGTGCCGCAACTGTCATCAGTGCGATGGGCGCTGGAAAACTGGCTGCACGAGGAATGCATGACTACCTGTCAAAGTAGTTTTTACTATCAATACCAAGAAGGTGTCAGAGGGCCGGGCAGAGGCCCTCCTCTGTTTCATCTCTATGTTCTGTTCTCATCCTAAGGCAATCCAAGAGTGAGTCATTGACATGTTTTGAAAGGTTTCTAACATCTTATGGGAATATGAACAGACCTAGACACTCATCAGATGAGTGTTTGACATTATTGGCAAGGGTGATACAAGCTTAAATATCTCCCACAAGACGAGCTGGTGAGTCTTCATGTTGGTCACGAGGGCATACCGGTATGAGCTGGACCCGAACAATGTCCAGAGGACCTCCCTCCACCAACACGCAGGGGTCGCTCGTTTTGCCTACAACTGGGGGCTTGAGCAGCGCATCCAGCTCTACAAGACCAAGTCTGGTAAGGATCGGTTCACCGACGCCATGAAGCAGCACAAGCTGCTCAACAGCATCAAGAATGTCCAGTTCCCGTGGATGTACGAGGTCTCCAAGTGCGCCCCGCAGGAGGCACTCAGAGACCTGCACAGGGC
>CAYPUO010000120.1:0-7585 GCA_964413775.1 uncultured archaeon | reverse complement strand
CGAAGGTGCCAAGTGAAATCGCAATAATAAGTGGCAAAGGTGGCACCGGAAAGATATCAGTGTGTGCGTCATTTGCGTCAATCGCAGAGAGTGTCGTACTTGCAGACTGTGATGTTGATGCACCCGACCTACATATTCTTCTCAAGCCGAAAGTCAAGGCGACAAAGGATTTTGTGAGTTCTAAAGTGGCCCAAATCGACCCAATCAAATGCACTCTCTGTGGTATTTGTGAAGAACGCTGTCGTTTCAACGCCGTAACTCCACCCAATATCCATCAGACTAGATGTGAAGGATGCGGCGTATGCGCACTTGTTTGTCGTGAAGGCGCTGTCAAGCTTGTTAACAGGGTTTCAGGCCAGGTATTTGCGTCCGACACAGAGTATGGACCTATGTCTCATGCATCTCTTCTGCCTGGCGAGGGAAATTCAGGTAAATTGGTAACTGAGGTAAGACGGCAAGGGATGGCGATGGCCAAGTCATCTGGCAGAGAAATAATACTAATGGATGGTTCTCCCGGAGTTGGCTGTCCAGTTATGGCAACAATCACAGGTATCAGACTTGGTGTTGTGGTGACAGAACCAACTGTATCCGGCCTTCATGATATGCAACGAATTATGGACTTGCTTGAGAGATTCCGTGTGCAGACAGCAGTGATTATCAACAAGCACGACCTTAATCCAGAAATGACGGCGGAAATCAAATCCTATTGTGAGAATGATGGTGCTGAGGTCATTGGCAAGATTCCTTACAATTCAATCATGTCCGATGCACTTGTGCAAGCAATGCCTCTCCCGGACTACTCTCCCGAACATGAGATTGTCCGCTTAATGAGAAGCATGTGGAAAAAGATAGAGGGGCATCTGTCTGGCTAGAATAGGCATTGACACCTGATAGGATGTCTTTCTACTCTTCCAGTTCGCCCAACCGTTCTTCAATTCTCTCAATACTCTGCTGGAGTGCCCTAAGCTGTGCCTCTAACAGGTCTTTCTGACGCTTCAAAGTGTCGCGATCACTGGGGATTAGTGGTCTGTCAGCAGACGCAGTGTTCCAATAGCCGAGCGTCCAACAACTGCCGGGCCCATAGAGCCAACCTGGTCGCTCCCATGGAGGGAGGTTCCTAAAAGGACCATTTCCTGGCCATCTTCTTACGTCAGGACTTTGGCCACCGCCTCTTCGCCCATATCTCATTCGGTCACCTCGTACATATTAGTGTATATGCACACTAATATTGTTTTTCTGCGCATATAAGTATGATGAAAACAGACTAGTCAGACATCAACAGAGCATGAACTCACTCAGATCAATGTATGAAACCTAGATATCAATGAGAGTTGCCTAAATCCGAATTTCTCAGACCGAAATTCTATTGTAAAAATAGTTGTGAGAATCTCACTAGCATATGGATATCTTAATCAAAAGCAAAAGCTAACAGGCTAAGCACGTGTATGATGTACAGTGCATTGGAGCATTGAATGATGCCATCCAAAGATGATAGACTGGAGATGTATTCTAGATCGCTTGCACTTCGTGACTTCGGAATGGAAGATCTTGAGGCATTGGAGAAGATTACAATTACTGTAATAGGAGCTGGCGGCCTTGGGTGTCCAGCACTAAGGTTGCTAACTGCAATTGGCTTTGGCAAGATTCGTATTATCGACCATGACATTGTGGAACTATCCAATCTACAACGACAGACGGTCTACAATTACGACGATATAGGTTCACCAAAGGTGGATGCGGCAGCGACGAATCTAGCCAAACAGAATCCCTTCGTCGAGTTTGAGCCCCTTGCTATGTCTATCACCAGCGAAAACGCACTGGAGTTGCTTAGGACCAGTGACATTATTCTTGATGGTCTTGATTCAATGACAGCAAGGCGTGCCGTAAACCAAGCTAGCTACTCCCTCAAAGTGCCCTACGTATATGCCGGAGCTCTTGAGTACTATGCGAACATCTCCACCTTCATCCCAGATGACACTGGTTGTCTGTATTGCCTTGTGGGAGATGTACCTGATAACCCAGAAAATACGTGTGCTACTGTAGGTGTATCACCTCCGCTTCTATCAGTAGTTGCAGCGATAGAAGTGAGGGAGGCTGTGTTGCTAGCAACAGGAAGGCGACCAAAGCTTGCAGGACGCCTTATGCATGTCGATCTTGAAAGCCTAGGATTCGATACATTCGAAATCGCCCGTTCTCCGCGCTGTCCTATCTGCTCATCAGAAACGCCAATTCCCACAGAAGAGGAGTCTACGCTAAACATAACCATGATGTGTACGAACTCGTTCAGTATCTCTCCTGCCAGGCCTCTTTCTCTAGACCTAGCCAAGCTCTCAGCCCGCCTCAAGGACAGCTATCGGGTCATCACAAGAAAGACTTCTCTCATCGTTAGGAGTACATCCGGTGCGAGTCTGACTCTGATGTCCACAGGGGCTGCAGTCGTAAAGGGAGTTGCAGGCCGAGATGAAGCTGTTTCTTTCTACCATTCAGTAGTCAGTTAGGGCTCTGTTGCAGTATAGATGTTTCAGATAGAAAAGTGAGAGAATGCTGCTAGAGGTACAGGGAAAGAGCCTCTCGTGGTCGTGCTCGCATCATGTGGAGTGTCAATTTCCTCTTCGCGACCCCTTGTGGAAGGTGTCCTCCTATTGACTTGGCAATTAGCTGACTTGCATAATTGTCTTCTTTGAAGAACTTGCACAGGGTTTCCATGTTCTTGAGACTTCTATAGAACAGCTTCGCAGTCGATTGGGAAACCTTCAGCTCACTTAGGATCCTCCTCTGGCAGTCCTGCTCATATTCCCATAGGGCCATGGGATTTGACTTCTCGGCAGCCACCTGCAGAGCCTTTGCCGCCAAGATGCCAGACTGAATCGCCTCAGGGATTCCTTCGCCGGTAAAGGTATCTGCCAGTCCTGCTGCATCGCCCACTAGGAGTGCTCTTCCCTTGACCAGGGTTTCTGCTGGTCTAACCGGAAACCGAGCAGCTCCTTCAGAGATGATTTTGCCCTCAAACTGGCAGTCCTTCTGAAATCTGGTAAACCAGTTCATGAATCCAGCCCTGAGATTCTTGACCTTGTCTTGTCTGCAACAAGCTCCTACACTAAGAACAGCCTTCTTTGGAAAACACCATGTGTAACCATGAGTGAAATCGCCGAAATACAGGAGTAGGAGCTCTGCATCATATCCACTTGGCTCACCGCAGATCTCTCTCACCTTCTGTTCTCCAACCTCGACCTCAACCTCAAGTGCAACACTTGCCCTGTCGTCCGTCCACCCAGAGTAGAACTTCAGCTGCTTTGCCACATTGCTATTAATCCCATCTGCGCCTACTACGTAGTCAGCTGTGTGAACTTCACCGTCTAGGGTTGTAACCGAAACCTCAGTAGAGGTCTCATGAATGTCAATGGCCTCGCTTGAGCCCATGAAAGTTGCTCCAGCCTCAATCGCTTTCTTCAGGAGAAGATGGTCGAACTCATCTCTCATGACTGTCATCCCCGGCATGGATTTGTCTTCGGAGATACAGTCTGCTCTGAGTCCCGAAGGTGAGAATACCGCTATGCCGCTAATCTTCCTCTGACATACAGGACTCAAGTCAAAGTCAAGGAGTTCTGAAACTTGGAACCTTATTCCGCCAGCACACGGTTTGTTTCTGGGAAATGACTCCTTGTCAAGGAGCAATACACTGAGTCCTTCTTGGGCTGCTCTCCGTGCAGTAGTTGATCCTGCAGGGCCTGCGCCGATGACAATAGCATCATAGTCTGTCATTTCAAATCTGCATCAGTCAGTACATACAGCGTGCCCCATAAATCATAGCTCTTGCTTCTCCTAATCAGTCAGTCTGCTGATTGTTCTTCCTCGCCTGTAAGACCTGGATGAGAAGTGCACTCAATCCTATCAGTACAAGTCCAAGCCAGTCTAGGAGGTCTGGCATCTCTCCTAGGAATACTATTGATAGGACTACTATCTGTGGAAGCATTGTGCCATTTATGATTGAAATATCCACCGCCCTTAGGGTCTGCATTGCCTTGTTCCAGAGTGTAAATGCAATTGCGGTATTCACTATACTCAGCCAGATGATATAGACTATCGAGAGAGAACTTATCGACTGAACTCTCTCAAAGAGGAGCCCTGCAGCCAGCAAAACGATTGACCCGACGAGCATGCTGACTGCTGTGACAACCAAAGCCGGGAGTGCTTTTTGTCTGTTTATGGCCCTCCCGATTATTGAGGAGAATGCATTGGCGATAACTCCGGCCAAGACCACCAATAGCCCAATAGCCTGCAATGTTCCAAGATTTAGTGGATAGAAGTAAATCAACACTCCCAGAATCCCGATGAATATCAGTCCTATCTGTTTATGGCTTGGGACTTCTTTCAGAGCTACTATGCCAATGACTAGTACAAGGAGCGGGGTCATATTCAACAGGAGAGACACCGCAATTGCTTCAAGCAGATCAAGCCCTACGAATTGAGCCCCTTGGGTTATTGTCACAAAGATGAGTCCATACCCTGCTAACACCGCGTACTCTCGACTGCTAATGGATTTGAGTATGCTACGAAACGTGTTTCTACTTAAGACAACAGCCATCAGAATCATTGCAGCTAGAAAATATCGCAGTCCCGCAAAGGTGAGGGGCGGCAGCTCCGCGAGTCCGAATTTTATTATTACCCACGAACTTGCCCAGAGCACAGTCACTAGTAAGGCGAGGAGTACTGCTTTGACGTAGTCTCTCGAGATTTTACTTGAGCGAGGGTTGGTGTCATCACTGCCGATTGTGGAAGGACTGTCAGAAGATTTCTTCATTACCATCGCAAGACATTAATTGGAGCATTAAGATAGTGCCGTCATAGGACGGGTATATATAATGGTCCTTCACTGTGTCATTGAAGTCGGTTCTGAGCATTACTACTCATGCGAGTTGACCGGCCGAATTCCAGTGCGTGTGAGTATTATGACAATTCACGGCGACACCGGTTTCGGTATTGTGGAATCCTTGGATGATAGTGAGTCATCAATACAGCAGTACATAGGCGAACTCCGGATGTCTGATAGTACACTGACTGTCGAGGTGACACATAAGGCACCTCAGGCGTACTGGACCCGTGTTGTCCACAGAGTAGAGGGCCCCTCAATATATGATACAGTCCTCCAGAGTGGTTGCATGACCTATCTCCCTATTGTTATTGAGCAAGGTGTCCAGACTCACTCAGTCCTTGCACCTTCCCGCAAGGTGCTCCGTGATTTGCTGCATATGCTTCGTGAACACTTCTCTGATGTGAGGATTAAACGCCTCCGTGCTTCTCCTACCGGACTGTCCAGAGCTATCTTGACCTCCAAACAGAGTGCTGCTTTCAAACTGGCGTTTGCCTCAGGCTATTATGAGATGCCGAGACACTGCAGCATCGAAGACTTAGCGGCAAAGCTCGGTATCAAGAGAGTAGCTATGCAGGAGCGCCTCAGGCGTGCCGAACAAAGGATTCTGAGATCCTACGCGGAACAGAGCGCCTGAGCTATCCTAGTATGCTAGCCATCCGCCATCAACAGCAAGAGTGTGGCCAGTAATGTACCTTGCTTCGTCGCTAGCTAGAAAACATACTGCTCCGCGAATCCATTCGTTCTGCGCAAACATGGGGAGCGCGGTCCTCGGCCTGATTACCCTCTCTCGGATATCATCGTCTTTGAATGCATCGGCAGACATGGCTGTTGGGAAGAAGCCAGGTGCAATTGCATTGACACGGATATTGTGTTTTCCAAGTTCGACGGCCAAAGCCTTCGTCATTGCAATTATGCCTCCTTTTGATGCGTAGTAGCCTATCTCCGTAAACTCTGTGGCGCCTAACCCAAATGTAGATGACGTGTTGATTATGGTCCCTGCCTTTTTGGGAATCATAATGCGGGCAGCTTCTCGTGATGCTAGGAATGCTGATGTTAGATTGACATCCATGACTTTCCGCCAGTCTTCCAAAGTCTGCTCGGTAAGAGGCTTTACAACATACACCCCTGCGTTATTGACAAGGATATCTATCTTGCCAAATCTGCTCTCAGTAGTTTTGATTAGCGAGATGATTTCTTTCTCTTCTCTTACATCCGTCTTCACTGGGACTGCGTTAGTCCCATAAGTTTCTTCTATTGAAGAAGCGATCTTCTGTAGGAGTTCCTGTCGTCTAGCTGCAAGTACAACATCTGCTCCAGACTCAGCCAGACCCAGTGCAAACTGCTCGCCGAGTCCAGACGATGCACCAGTGACGATTGCAGTCTTGCCTTTGAGATTAAAGGTAGCCATTTCTTAGTCCTCTGTCTGCTCTTCCGGAATTGCAAGGACAGTGCAGATAAAACACTTTTCTATCGCGGAGCTTTCCTATTTGAGGAGTTCTCGAGCTTTCGCCGCGATGTTCTCTGCAGAGAATCCAAACTTCTCAAAGAGTACAGCTGAGGGAGCAGATGCACCAAAACGATCTATCGAGACCATATCGCCGCTGTCTCCAATCCAACGCTCCCAACCCTGTCTAACCCCCGCTTCAACAGCTAGACGAGCAGACACTGTTGAAGGCAGCACAGACTCCTGGTATTTTTGACTCTGCTCTGCAAATAGCTCCCAGCTTGGAAAAGACACGACTCTAGGTGCAATTCCTTCTGACACTAGTGTCTTTGCAGCAGTCACGGCAGGATACACTTCTGAGCCCGATGCCATGATTACTAGATCTGGAACTCCTTTCGAGTAGTCGATGAGCACATATGCTCCTTGAGATGCCCCTTCCGCTGAGGCATATTTCGCGCGGTCGAGTATTGGAACACTCTGTCGCGTTAGCACTATTACAGTAGGACCCTGCCTCCTACTAATAGCGACCTTCCAAGCTGCTGACACTTCATTCGCATCCGCAGGTCTGATAGTAACAAGTCCCGGTATTGCCCTCAACGAGGCAAGCTGTTCTATTGGCTGATGAGTTGGACCATCCTCTCCAAGTCCTATGCTATCATGAGTAAAGACCCAGATACTTGGATATCCAGATAGGGCTGACAGACGGATTGCAGGTCGCATATAATCCGAGAAAATGAAGAACGTGCCAGCGAAGGGGATGAATCCGCCATGGACTGCAATACCATTTACAATTGCAGCCATTGCGTGTTCTCTCACACCAAAGAAGATATTTCTGCCATTCGGAGTGTCCTTCTGGAATGATGTGCTGCTATTGATCCAGGTCTTGTTCGAACCCGTCAAGTCCGCCGACCCGCCCATCATTTCAGGCAGTTTCTCTGCAAGATTATTGATAATCTGTCCAGACGCAGCCCGAGTTGCCATTCCCTTTGCACCCGGTTCGAAGACAGGAATGTTCTGATCCCAGTCGTTTGGGAGTCTACCAGAGAGTCTCCTTTCTAGCTCTGCGCTCATCTCGGCATAGTGTGACTTGTAGTTGTTACGCAATGAGTCCCAGGCCTGTTGTAGTTTCAGCCCGCGAGGCACAGCCTCTCTGAAGTGAGCCAGCACATCTTCAGGGATATAGTATTTTGGCTCGATAGGCCATCCCAGTTTCTCCTTAGCACCATCAAGCTCTTCTTGACCCGCCCGTTCTCCGTGGGCCTTTTCTG
>CAYPUO010000119.1:0-7591 GCA_964413775.1 uncultured archaeon | reverse complement strand
GCACTGAACAGCTCTCTCCTCGTATAGTCCGCCAAGAGCGTCCTGCCGGCATGCTCTAGAGCATTCCTGAAGAGCCTCTCATACACTCTCTCCTTAAAGACATCATTGTGTTCGTAGTTGAGGTCAGTCTCCTTTCTGAGCAGTGTGTATGCTCGACCCTTGTATTCCGAGAGTCTCTTGCCCAGCTGCTGCACGCGGTTCGGGTCCGAATAGATCCTCTCAAGCAGGAGGTTGACAATCTCAACATAGTTCTGGAAGTGCGCGGTCAGGGTCCGGAGGTCCACGTCCTTCACTTTCCTTCCCGACTGTCTTACAACAGAGGCAAGTGCGCGGACTTGGTCACGCTCTCTCCCGTACTGGGGGTCAGGTCGGCTCCCCTTGCCTCTCCTTGAGACAACTCTGTCAACAGAGTTCAAGACAAACGACTCTACAAGATACGATTTTGACGAACTAATAAACTTGCCAGCCATTGTCTGTTGCTTACGAGATAGCTTCCGGGGCCGGCGCCGGACTTTGTCTTGTGTCATTGCCGTTTCTCCTATCATCGTAAGCACGACGGTATATTAAGACAGAAGCTAATAAACTTATCAAGAAGACATCGAAAATAAGCATTATGATAATCTTATTTTAGAATATAAGCATTATACATGCCAATATATATTACCAATGAAATCCCTTCTTTTATAAGTAAATTTCTACAATTCATGCTGATTAAGAATGGGGCGCAGACCTAAAGAGATGCATCCGAATGTCATCCTAGCTACCGCAATCTATGCTGGCCTGACTGCTCTCGTAAGGCTTGCGAGAAGACGCACTAACAAGTGGACAAGCACGTATCTTGATAGCATCCTGACTATCTGGAACGAAACAAAATCAGAGTTCAAGAGGAGCCGACTAGGCAGGGGCAAGTTGCGTCTAGACTTTACACCTATCCGAAATGCAGAGGCAAACATGCGGAGGCTCTTCCTCAGTATCCTCTGGCACAGTACTAGGCGCTTTGGCAACAAGGAGTTCAAACGTGTCTACAAGTGGGTCGAGGGGACTGTGGGTCCACTCAATGCCCTGCTCAACTATCTTGGAGCCAGACTACGTGACCTCGCGATGACCAAGTACCCCTTCCCCGAGCCCGAGTTCTTTCAGGTGCGCGTCTATCCCGATGGCACAAGACTGGTCATCGGGAAGAGAGATGTCGCAAAATACCTGCAGGACGATGCCAAGGAAGTCTACTGGAAAGCCGGGTACATTGGGAACCGGAAACACCCTACTGTCCTCCTCGCGCATCCTACACTCCCGGGGATGGACTTCGTGGACATGATCCGATGCCACGGCATGGAGCTCGTCCGTCAATGTTTCATCCATAGCGTGCCACGTTCTGAGGCCCACAGGTACATCAGGCTCCTCCTCCACCGGCTCACGCCCTTCTTGGACTACATCTATACAGAGGGGAAGACCGGGAGGGACCACTTCAAGCCAGAGGCTGACAAGGAGTTGAGAGCCCTTGTCCTTGAGATCCGGAGCCGCTACAGCAGACAGGTCGGCCAGAGGAAGTCCATCACAAGCAGCCTTGGTGAGGACCTCCCAGAGCCCGGCGTCGAGTTTTTGGACTCGAAGGTGCAGGCACTCCTTGAGAAGACTCGTGATGCCAAGGAACAAGAGAGATACCAGAAGGTCCTTGACTACATCGACCAAAGCATCATTGTGGACAGGGATATCGAGAAGCTCTATGAGCATGTCCGCTCGCTGAGCCAGCGGGAAGGGAATGAGTGGCATCGAGTCCTGCTCTCTGACCTCCATCATCCCAAGTCTTTGAGGTCTGTTGTCTTCGCTGGAGACACCATGCTTGAGAAACTATCAACAGTCCTAGCAGTCGGAGAACTCCCAGTGACCGGCCATCAAGGTGCAGGAAAGGTCGATATCACGGTATTCATCCGGCGGAGCATCAAGGGGCAGGTCTTCTGGACACCAGTTATGGTCCTTGAGGTGAAGACCAAGAGCGCCTTCGACTTCAACCTCTATGGAGTCCGCCACAGGAAGGAGAGCACAGGCTATCCGCCAGCACTATATGCATGGAAGAGGTCTCTGAGTGAGGCCGAGTGGGAGATGACGGCTGCATCACCACCCATCCGACAACACATGGACCAGCTCCAGGCCTACGAAAGGGCATTGCTGGGCGAGTGCAGGAACATGATTCCAGACCAAGTAAGGCTCCCGAAGTCTCTCTGGAAGGGAGTCATCGCTCTAGACTCCAATCAAGACTATGAAGAGGTCTTCAGGGCTTTCAACACGTTATTGGAAGACCTGATCAGTGATGTTGGCTCTAACGACCTTGAAACTGCCAAGCCGCTTGCGTATGCGCTGGGTCCTGAAACCGATACGACTCCTCCGCGGTTAGGACTTTTCCTTGAGCCGGGAGATGACTTAAGAAAGTTCATCGCTGAAACCAGTCCCCCCGTCTCGTTGCAGATAGAGGACCCCTTCACGGAGCGAGTGTCAGATGATAGACTGCTGACCCTCTATATTCCAGTATCCTCTCCGACCTCTTCAGGAAATGCTGCAGCATGGGTCTCCAAGAACTGGCACCTCCTGAACCATATAGAGGAGGTGACGAGGCGCAGAGCTGCTCTGCCCGACGTCTACTGGCTAGACCTGCTTGGGGACTATCGGACCAGTCAGCTTGTCAGGAGGAGGTTCGGACTAGACGCACTTCTCAAGAAACGGCAGATCACAAAGAGGGCTCACAGCAGACTGACTACTTTGCTTGAGAGTATCGCTTTCATAGACCTGAGCGAGTGCATCAATACAGCACTCTCTCGTGACAGCAGATGCGACAGCATTTCTGTATCAGAATGGCTGACGGGGATTAGTAGTGACAGTGCCGGTGCTCTAGAGAGAATCATCATTATAGATGGATGGGCAGAGCTGAAGGAGATGCTACCGGCAACTGATGCACATCTGCTGAGGGAAGTAGAGATGCAGCTCCTTGAGGCATTGCCCTCTCACGGCTGCAACGTGATCTGGGTCGACCAAGGAGTGTCTGATACTCGCATGAACAGGCACTATCAGGACACATGTGTGCGACCCCTCGCACATGACTCTCCCAGACGGTTTCATGTTGATGAGATCATCTACAATGTCCCGTCCTCTCCACGGTCCTTCGGATGGCAGACTCCACGGCAGGTCAATACAAGGTTCATCATCCAGGACACACCGACGAGTGCTGCTCCTTGGAGAGCCCCAATCAATGTGCCTCACCTGAAGGGCTGGAAACGAGTATTCCGGGGACTCTCAAGGAGGGACGGCCTTGTCACTGAGGCAGAGGTCTACGGGGGTGATTCCGAGAGAGAGCCGATGTACGGGCGAAAGGTGACACTAGGGAATATCCAGTCACGGATGAGCCGACTTACAGCGGAAGAAATGGAACAGGAAGCGGAGACCGCAATGACCCTCATCCCCAGTCTTCAGCGACCAAGAGGGCATGATGCTCAAAGAGAAGAAGGGCAATCCGCGGAGGTGTCTTGGCAGAGAGTCCCTGTGCCTATCACGTCCAATGTCACTCCATCGCTCGCGGAGCGGATGGCATTTGCACCTGACAGGCCTCCGCCGCGGCCACCAAGGTCAACGGAGCGGTATGTTGACTCCAGCAAGATTACAAGAAGATGGTACTACGAGAGGGCTCCAAAACGTGCAGAAGACGAAGAGTTCAAGGCAGGGAAGACTCGGCGCCCTCCACTGTATCGCCTGACTGGCCTGGATGAGGTCGACTCTCTGGCAACACGAAGGCGAGAGGTCCAGCGGCTCTGGGAATCAGCGAGGTATCTCATGAAGAGGACATCTGAAGGGACCCCTCTATTCCGTTGTTCTCGGGATATTGCGATTCGCTGTGGTGAAGCGCTGTCCGAGCCCTATGACGAGGACACACTCCTGGTCACCATGCAGAAAGCCAGAGATATCATCCTCCGTGATGCAGACAGAGCTCGGCTCTGGGAGTCAGTCGAGCAGCCGAGAGAGAGCATCGGCGATGTCCTCACCTCAGATAACAGAGCGGTCCTCAAGATGGCGCAGGAGATGAACCCAGATGTGCTCTCACTCTATGGGAACAACCTGTTCCTAGCTATTATCGCAGTACTATCAGATGACTCGGACGGGTGGTGCTCGACACTCTGGAAGTCGATTGCTGAGTGGGAGCTCTACCAGATGGGTTTCCGTTCAGCAGATTATGGCAAAGAGCTGGCACAGTCCCAGTACGATTTCCAATATATCTACTCAAGTCTGCTCTTTCGGCTCAAGCATATGAGAGCTCGTCCAGCACCTCAAAAGGCAGCTCAAAACATAATCTATGGGCAACTGATCTGGATGGAACGAGAGGGTAAGTATGATGCATGGCTTGTGTTCCCGGATGGAGAGCGACCCTTGCTTGGTCTTGCGCAGGACCTCAACTATGCCGGACTGAAGATTGGCTGGCGCCAGTGTGTCACAGAACCTGCATCCTTGAGAACCTCGGTACTTCATGCAGATGAGTCCTCAGATAGGACTCCTATTGCATTGTCTCTGCTGGGAGAGACCAGAGTCCTCTGGGTCCTAGGTGAAGTGGACGGAGAAGAGCAATGGATCGATCCGGCAGTAATTGACTATGACACTTCCAAGGAGGACAAGAGAGTCCTTCGCTGGTTCAGGCTCTCATTCTTGCCTGAAGCCCTCCTCCCTCAAGTCGAAAAGGTGAGGCCGCCAATTGCTCCCGCGATTGACTCAAGAGTGAATACCTTCCTGAGCGGCGCGTTTCGAGCAAGGGCTGAGGTCGAGGAGGTCACATGCAGAGTGAGCCTAGACTTTGGAAAACGGTGCTATCGAGTGGAGTTCTCGTCAGGCCACTCGTTCCGCCTGCGTGATACATATGCCCTGATCAGGCTCCTGAAGTATCCATACCTGAAGGGCGCACCTCTCAGGACAAGGGATGGAAAACATCTCTTCTGGGACCACAGAAACGATATCGAATATGACTCCCTGTATGACAAGAGAGAGGGAAAAGACAGCATCATAGACCTCTCGTTCCTGATCCCGTTTGTCCATCGTGCGTCGTTCTTCATGATTGACAACCTATTGCCGATGACCTGCGCCGAGCTCCTAGACATGAACGATGGAGGGGCTGTCACGCTTGTTGCGGAGGCGAACGAGGCGGCGCGAAATAGGGGAGGCTTCCGATTCATCAGCGTCAAGCTTGATGGTATGTTTGGCTCCTCTCAGTTGAGATCTCTGGAGAGTGAGGAGTTGAACTCCTATGACCTAGAGCTCCTAGCTGAATGCAAACAGCTGGTGGACAGGAGCACAATGACACGCTTCGACCTTGAACTTGACGTAGATCAGCTGAGAGGACTGCGAGTCGCCCTCAGCTCTGATACTTCGCGGCTCAGCAATGCCCTTGACGAGGAACTGGAGCAAGAGGAGCTGGCGGCAGCATCACCAGAGGGTGAGTGGTTGTTGTCGTGTGTGATCAAGTCGGCGTCGGTTCAGTGGAGCCTGAGGTCGCCGCTGACACACAAGGCGTGGACGAATCGGACCTTCAGATTTCCTCTTGATGGAGCGGTCAACTTGGAGGTGATGGTGAACACGCTCGTCGGCGAGCTGAAGAAAATCCACTTTGCAAAGAAGAATATCATCAACTATCGTGCGGAGCTAAACAATCTACGGGAGACCTTGAGATCTCTGGGCTGGGGCTCGAAGCCACCGGTCTGTCATGCTGAGGCGACCAGAGATGGAGATAGACTGAGAATACAGGTGTGGTCTCAGGGAGAGCAGGGCCTTGTAGTCTATGATGAGGAGTTCATCGTGGATGAGAATGATAGCGCGGAACTAGTGATCGAGGACTTGAACGACAATGCATTGTCCGGCTACAATATTGAGAATACTGAGGAGTTTGAGGCGTCAATAAGCGAGCTCCTCGATAGAGAAGAAGCAGAAACGGAGGGGCAGGATGATGAAGAAACAGAACTACTCGCAAATATCAGAGAGTATAAAGAAGAGGGACAGTGGAAAGCAGTAGCAGCCCAGACGAACAACCTCGTGGAATACTACATCAGAGTAGATAGATTTGACGATGCTCTTCAGAGCGCCGAGGAGAACATTACACTCATTGAGGGCATGGGCACCGAAGACGAGGACACGAAGTGGTATCTCTTCATAGCCCAAGTACTAAAGGCGGAGGCACTGCAGCATCAGGACAAGGTAGAGGATTCAGCCAAGCAGATTCAGAAGGCCTTTGTCATTATCCCCCCTGACACAAGCGTAGGACTGCTTAGAGGAGTCAGGAAGACCTACTTCGAGAAAGCGCTGAAACTCAGAGGCACGCCTTGCTAGCTTATGAATACTCAGAAACTTCCCGCACTGAATGCATCGATGTGCTTCAGGGTTCTTGTTTGACACCCTCTATTGCACGAATCCAGTTGTCTAGTTTCTGCTCCGGACACAGCCATTTCTGATACTTACTGTCCCAGAGGTTCTTAGGGAACCTCCATTGCCCATAGATCTTCGGGCTCATCACGGCAGACTGTGTCTGAGAAGTTGCCTCTTCTAAGGCGGAACAGAATCCATAGCTCCCTCCAGAGGGCAGGTCCACTTGGAGGCTGAGTTCTCCCTTCTCCGAGAATGAGACTATGCTCTTGGGGAGTCTCTGTGTCCAGCTCGAGATTGCTAGTGCTACTGGCTTATCTCTCTCGAATACGAACACATGCTCATTCAGGCCAATGTTGTGGACTTCCCATGAAGTAGTAATCAAGTGGTGCTGTCGCAGTGTCTTGAGGCGCTTCGCAAGCCTATCCTGACCTACGCTGAGTTCTGCACGTATCTTCGCCACAGATGTGATTCCTTCATGAATGCACGAGAATATCCGAATGTCTAGGTCGTTCAGCTTCAGGTCTAAGGACACCTGAGGGTTATCGACTCTAGGGAACACATCTGCTAGGCCATCTGCCATAATCCTGCCGAGCTGGACAGACAGCAGTTCCCAAGGAACGTCCCATCCCTCAGACTCCCTGTAGAAGTCGAAGGAAACCGAGACGCCGGACGAGTAGACACTCTGCATCTCAACGTTAAAGCCCTGCTTTGAGAGCAGTCGCAGGCCGTCCTCGAGGTATCCTAGGCTCTTTGCGTTATGTGGCACACAGAGGATTCCAGTTGCGTCCCACGAGCCTGACAGCACTTGGCGATACGAATAGAGAAATGGGCAGTCCCTTAGCAGCGAGAACGGGGCATTCGTACCAAACATCCGCTTCAATATGATATGGAACATGTCAATGCCTACGCGGGAGAAAGGGACACGAGTGAACTGCCTCAGCACTTTCCTGTTTTTCAGGTCGGTGAGCTTCTTTGAAGCCCACTCTGTTGACAGGTCTGTGCTCTTTGCGAGGCTCGTAACCGTGATGTCCTCGTCCTCTGCCAGATGCTTTATAATCTTCAGTTCCGTGCCGTCAAGCAAGTTGCTGAAACGTTTGAGGCGGGATGAGAAATAGCGAAGGTATTCCTCAAACGTCAGCTCGATCTCGTTCTTGGCCCTGTAGGTAAGTTCCTTGATGACTGTATCAATTCCACGTTCTCCTAC
>CAYPUO010000118.1:0-7611 GCA_964413775.1 uncultured archaeon | reverse complement strand
CTACAGCACAGTCAGACCGCCAGAATCGAAGTGTATTGGTCTTCTCCGGCAAACTGGCATTTACTCTTGCGATGGCCTCCTCTAGAGCAAGATTCCTGAAGACGTCTCTTGACTTTTCTTCAAGGAGGCGCCACGGCATTGTATTTCACCACACAAATACATGAATCGTCCGGATTAATATTAAATAATATTTTCTAATAGGAATATGAGGGTATATACCTGTTTCATATGTAGCAAGCGACGAAAAAAGAGTTGGGGTGTGCCGGCAGTTTCGTAGAGTGCTACTGCCGGCAGTCGAGCCTTTGGAGGAGAGAATCGTTTTGAAAGGCTCGGAGCAGATGTCAAAGTTCGAGGCGTGACAACACAAAGGGGTGCTGTGTCATCAGAATCTTATGTGGGATGTGCAGATTTAAAGCCCTACAAATCTAGGTGAAACGGACTCATGTTCCCTAGCAGCTATTACCCGGGTTTCGAATGATTATTCCTGTATCCACAAGTATTTCTAAGATGATTGGCTATCTCATTATTTGATCCATTTGGAGATGTGTGTGACGAGTCATCCTTCAATAAAGTCGCATAGCAAGTTCGTTTCGTTTTGCGTGGAAGCCGCTGAGTGGATTGGACTTCAAAGGAATGCTGGTATTGCCCTAGCAACACTGTACATTGTGAAGGGGACAGAATTCGAGAAGCTCAGTGCGGAAGATATCGCTCGTATCACTGGCTACTCTAGGAGTAATGTATCGCTTGTTCTTTCTGAATTAGAAGCAAGAGGACTAGCGAAGAGTTCAACTGATAGCACCCAGATTGGACGAGGTCGAAAAAGGATTCTATATTCAGTTGAGTCTGGCGTTGTTTCTCCAGTGGAATTCGCAGTATCACGAATGATGAAACAAATGTACGAATTCAGTGATGAGCTGGAAACAATAGAAGAAGAGCTCATCGCTGACGGCGAGAATCTCCGAGAAACTGTCCACGAGTTCAAAGAAGAAGCACAGTTGGTGTATTCCTCTCTAACGGAAACGCATCTCAACCATTAGTTGTCATCCTACAGAGGATATTACCGTGTCTGTCACCAGGATGTTGGCTACTGCGGTTAATATTTCAGCATGTAGGGATTCTCAAGGGTTTCTTTCAGAGCTTGTAGGAATTGCCCGGCAGGTGCTCCATCCAGCACTCTGTGATCAACCGCACAGCTTGCCATCATCATATGCCTTATGGCTATCATATCGTCTATAACCACTGGCTTTTTCTTAATCTGACCTAGCGCAAGAATAGCTGTTTCTGGTGGATTGATTACTGGGATAAACATGTCTACCTTGAAAGGTCCCAAGTTTGAAACTGTGAATGTGCTACCTGTGAGCTCCTCTGGAGCTAGTTTGTTTTCCTTGGCCTTCTTGGCGAGCGCTTTCGTTTCTTGGGCAATTTCTGTGATGCTCTTCTTGTTTGCGGATCTTACCACAGGCACGATAAGCCCATCGTCGGTTGTCATCGCGACACCTAGGTGGACATCCTCGAAGATGTGCAGGTCATTGCCGTTGAGCGTGGCATTGAATTCGGGGAAGCTCTCAAGGACATCTGCAACTGCCTTGAGAATTATGTCGTTGAAGGAGATTCTGAATCCGAGCGTCTTCTCGGTGGTTTTGTTTAGTTCAGTTCGCAAAGCGACAGCTTCTGTCATGTCAATCTCCGTAATCATGGTAATATGCGGGTTATGTGAGCTCTGTGTCATCCTCCGGGCAATCGTTCTTCGGAGTGGCGTCAGTGTTTCTACCTTCTTCACCTTGCGCTCATCCGAAATAGTGAGTGAAGATGCTATTGCTATACCCTGAGCTGCAACGACATCACGTTCTATGATTCGACCATCCGGACCTGTTCCGTCTATTGAGGCTAAATCTACCCTCAGTTCCTTTGCCCTCATCCTGGCTCGTGGGGATGACCTCAGCCGGCCGCGATCCATAACGGATTCCCTTCCCTTCAAGGTTGCAGCAGGTCGTTTCACAGGAGCAACTTTTGCAGTTTCAGTAGTAGGCGGCTCAGATATGGCAGGACTCGGAGTACTAACGTCCTGACTCATCTTCTTTGGAGATATGTCTGGGATTGTTTCTCCCTTTTCGCCGATGATAGCTATGGGCTCGCTAATAGGGATCTCATCATTTTCCTCACACAGAATCTTGAGAAGAACACCGTCCATTGTAGCTTCGAGTTCAAATTCATTCTTCTCTCCGAAGATCTCCACAACAGGGTCTCCCTTCTTTACTTTATCACCCTCTTTCTTTAGCCACTTGAGGATGACTCCATACTCCATTGCAACTGACATGCGTTGCATAATCATAGTTGTTACCACTATCAGTTCACGCTCCTAGATGATATCACGGACTGCTTGAGCAATCCTCTTGTTGTCAGGTATGAAGAAGTTTTCAAGTGTAGGCGCAAAGGGGACAGGAGTGTCTGGGGCATTTACGCGCGTAATTGGGGCGTCCAGCCAATCAAAGACTTCTTCCTGGACCATTGCAGCAATCTCTGCGGTAGTCGCCAGCGTCCTGGTTTCTTCGGTCACTAGGACAAGCCGTCCTGTCTTCTTTACAGAATCGATTAGTGTCTTCTTATCGAGGGGAACCAGAGTGCGTGGGTCGATGACCTCAATGCTGATACCTTCCTTAGCAAGTTCTTCAGCAACTTCAAGAGACTTGTGGACCATGTACATCGTTGCCCAGAGCGTGACATCAGTCCCTTCCCGCTTGACTTTTGCCTCACCAAATGGGATCAAGTATTCGTCATCGGGGACTTCTTCCTTCTTGTCATAGACGAGTTTGTGTTCTGCGAAGAGAACCGGGTCGGCACCTCGTATCGCAGTCTTGATTAGACCCTTGACATCAGAGGCAAATGCAGGCACCGCTAGTTTCAGCCCGGGTGTGTGCATGAACCAAGACTCAAGGCTTTGGGAGTGATGTGACGCAATGTTCTTGCCGCCACCAAAAGCAGTTCGGATAACAATGGGGACAGATGTCTGTCCTCCAAACATGTAGCGCATCTTGGCCGCTTGGTTACACACCTGGTCCATTGCAAGAGTGATGAGGTCCCCAAACATAATCTCTGCTACAGGCCTCATGCCTGTAATCGCAGCACCAATTGCAGTACCGACTATCGTGTTCTCCGAAATTGGCGTATCGCGTACACGTTCATCCCCGAACTCCTCAGCGAGTCCCTTCGTTACTTTAAAGGCACCGCCCCAATTCTTACCTATGTCTTCTCCTAGCAGAAACACGGATTCATCTCGGTTCATTTCTTCTCGAAGGCCCTGTTTGAGTGCATCTCTGAAAGTCATCTCAGTCATCTAGATCGCCTCCGCGAAGACATCATCAAGAGCCTCCTCAGGCTTGGGATAATCAGCCTTCTTTGCAGCCGTAGCGGCCTTGTCTATATCCTTCTGAAGCTTAGCTCTAATTCTCTCAGCTTGCTTCTCGGTGAGTGCCCCCTGTTCGAGTGCGACTTTTGTGATTATGTTCACTGCGTCGCGTTCCTCGCTCAACCAGTACTTTGCTTCTTTCTCAGGACGATACTTGGCTTGGTCGAACCTCGAGTGTCCTTTCTGTCTGTAGGTGTGACATTCAATGAGTGTCGGTCCATCAGCATCTCGTGCTCTCTGCACGGCCTCAACTGCCGCCTCGTAGACTTCCAAGGCATTATTACCGTCAACAACCTTGTTCGGTATACAGTACCCTGTGGCACGTTCAGCAATCGTTCCAGATGGGCACGTCAATTTGATGGGAGTACCCATCGCATAGAGGTTGTTTTCCACCACCCAGATAACAGGCAGTTGCCAGATTGCAGACATGTTCAACGATTCACCGAAGGTACCGTTGTTTGATGCGCCGTCCCCAAAGAAACAAGCAACAACATCCTTTGTACCCCGCAGCTTGCAGGACAATGCCGCACCAACTGCTATGGGTAATCCCGATGCAACAACGCCTGTGGCACCTAGCACCCCTTTCTTAAACTCAGTAATGTGCATAGAGCCGCCTTTTCCCTTGCATGAGCCAGTAACTTTTCCAAGCAGCTCTGCAAGCGCCGCATTCTGGTCTGCACCTTTGGCAATAACATGTCCATGTCCTCGGTGTGTGCTTTGAATCCAATCTGAGTCATTGAGGGCTGCCGTCACTCCCGCAGCAATCGCCTCTTGTCCAAGATAAAGATGAAGTGTCCCCGGAACGATATTCTCACCGAACAGCTCCCAGACTTTCTCTTCAAAAAGGCGAACTTTCAGGGTTCTTGTGTAGAGGTCAACCAACGTCTTCTTATCTGCCGCCATATTCTGTCATCGCCTGCTAGACTAGGAGTCTCAGAAGGCCTCCAAGTTCCGAGTCTGATAAACTCTTCGAAGCAGCAATCGAATGTGCGCAGTACCCTAGTTCTGTGAATAGAGCATCCAATGATGGAAACCTGTGAATCTCTGCCAACTCAGTCCTAGAAGTTCCTTGAGGGCTAGAATCGGACTGTGGGAACACTGGCATTGCATAAACGGTTTTAGCATCCCGCCATCGCCAGCCGTATCCGGAGCGGCAAGAATCAGAGCATCCTGAAACCGTAAGCCATATCAGACCCATTAGGCATGGCAAATGCTGGACAATGACGGTGACCAAGATGACACAAGCCGGCGCGAAAGTCATCCTCATATCTGGCAGGACCCTTATGCAGGGTCGCACCATGGAAGTGGGGAAGCTGACTGATGACTACAGGAATGCTGTAGCACTATGCGAAATCGACGCAACAGTTATTGAATCACTTGGAATTCAGGCGGGTGATCCTATCGAGGTCAAGACCTCATATGGTGAAGTTGTAGTGACCAGCAAAAAGAGCAGGGGGGGTGATCCCAGTATCGCCTTCATCCCGTGCGGTCCTTACTACAATGCCCTGGTTGACACATATACTCAGGAAAGTGGGATGCCCGGTTACAAATCACTAGAAGCAACCGTATTTCCTGCTGGCTCAAAGAAAATCACGGAGCTCACTGAGCTATTCAAACCAAAGGGGGGTGCCTGATTGACTGAGTCTACCACACACTTTGAGAATGTGCCATGTACATTCTGTGGGTGCCTATGCGATGATATTGAGCTTGAAGTGAGTAATGGCAAGATTGTATCGATGAAGAATGGCTGCACAATCAGCAAGAGTCGTTTTCTCAATCATCATGATAATCGAATGGAATCTCCCACCATTGCTGTAAATGGAAAGAGAAAAGAAGTATCATTGGATGAGGCAGTTGCTAAAGCTGTAGATATTATCTCGAAATCACGGAGGCTTCTTGTGTATGGTCTGAGTTCAACTGAGAACGATGCCCATCGCGAGGCCTACAAGATCGCAGAATTGGTGGGCGGAGTTGCTGATAACACCTCATCTGTATGTCACGGTCCGACTATACTGGGTGTTCAGGAATCCGGTGAGGCGGCTGGTGCCCTAGGAGAGGTCCGGAATAGAGCTGACCTCGTGATCTATTGGGGCTCAAATCCGACCCAAGCGCATCCACGCCATGTCACGCGATACATTCGAGTCCCAGGGGAGTTCATCAAAGACCCTGTTAAAGACCGTCAGATCTGGATATTTGACGTGCGAGAGTCCGAGAGCAAACGTGTCGCAGACAGATTCATTCAGATTGAGCGAAAGTCAGACCTTGAAGTCATCTCTGCTCTCCGCGCGCTGGTAAGGGGCCATAAGTTGAAGGCCAAGTCTGTAGGAGGAGTTAAGATCGAGACCCTACAGGAAATAGCTGAAAAGCTAAAGACTGTCCAGTATGGGATTCTATTCTTCGGGCTCGGGCTAACGCAGTCACCAGGACGTAACAGGAATATCGATGCGGCTATCCGCCTCATCCAAGACCTGAATCTCTACACAAAATGGAATATGATGCCAATGAGAGGTCATTACAATGTTTCGGGTGCTAACAAGACTTCCACTTGGCAGACTGGATATCCATTGGCTGTGGACTTTGCAAGGGGGTATCCTAGATTTCAGCCTGGCGAGTACACAGCTGTTGATATGCTTGCGAGAGGAGAGGTGGATGCAGTGTTGAATATTGCTGCGGACCCTGCTGCCCACTTCCCAAAGTCTGCTGTCGATACATTGTCCAGAGTGCCTGTCATCAATATTGACCCGAAAAAGAATCTGACTTCACTTCTGGCTGATGTGAACATCCCGACTGCGGTGGCAGGGATTGAATGTGACGGAGCTGCACAGCGGATGGACGGGCTACCGCTGTATCTGCATAAGATTGTTGATCCACCAGAAGGAGTACTACCTGATAGAGATGTTCTCAGAATGATATACGAAGGCGTGAGGAAGGTGAAGAAATAATGGCTAGTGAGATTATCCTACAGAACGGGCTATTATATGACCCCTTGAACAAGATTGACGGTGAAATGAAGGACATCTGCATATCAGATGGCAAAATAGTCGACAAGGTCAGTGAGCGAGCAAAGAAGATCAATCTCTCAGGAAGAGTAGTCATGCCTGGGGGCATTGACCTACACTCACATATTGCTGGATCAAAGCTGTGCTTTGGTCGTGAAATGTGCCCTGAAGACCATCGAAGAGAGCCCGGTATCCCTCGAACTAATGTCACGAGAGGTGGTGTTGGCGGAACAATGCCCTCTTCGTATATCATAGGCTATCGTTATTCCACCATGGGCTATACAACAGCCATTGAGCCTGCTCTGCCCGCTATCAAAGCACTGGGCGTGTGGGAGGAATTCGAGGATCTTCCCAACCTAAACTCAGCCCTATTGCCTATGTTTGGGAATAGCATGATTACCTTCCACTATGTGAAAGAAAAGGACCTTAGCGGCCTTGCCGGTTTTATCGCATGGATTTTGAAGAGCACTGGTGGCTATGGAGTCAAGGTGGTCAATCCAGGCGGCACTTACATGTGGGCGCGTGGAAAGAATGTCCGCGAACCTACCACAGAGATACCTGATTGGGGGATTACTCCGAAAGAGATTGTTCGTTCTCTTGTGCAGGCAACCGAGTCACTCGGATTGCCACATCCAGTACATATGCATCCCAATAATCTCGGAAGGGTTGGCAATGTGAAGACCACAATTGACGAGCTCGACATGCTGAAAGACATCAAGGGCCATAAAGGACGAAAGCATGTCGTGCATCTCACTCACATGTCATTCGAAACACTGGGCATGGTGGAAGATGGAGAACCTGTCTGGAAGGATGTTGCTTCTGGAGGCCTTGAGTTCGCGCAGTATATGAACAAGAATGATCACTTTACAGTTGACCTTGGCCAGATTACCTTTGGACCTGCGACTACCATGACTGGTGATGGTCCATTCCAGTTCGTGCTACACCAGATGACGAAAGGGAAATGGGGAAACCTCCCCGTAGACACGGAACTACCCGGTGGGGCAGGAGTTGTCCCATACAATTTTGAATTGAAGTCTCCTGCGAACTCAGTGCAATGGACAATACCGCTTGAGTTTGCTCTAAACGTCAAAGACCTCTGGCGAGTTGTTATGACAACTGACAACCCGAATGCCGGACCATTTACCAAGTACCCGCTTGTGCTTTCATGGCTCATGAGCAGGAAGCAAAGGCAGCTGTGGCTTGACA
>CAYPUO010000117.1:0-7618 GCA_964413775.1 uncultured archaeon | reverse complement strand
TGTTGTCCCCGAGTTGTCCTTTATCTCGCCGCTCTGTACGGTCCATTCGTAAGCTGCTAGCGGCGCAAAATAGATTGACTCGTTGGACTGGAAGGCGCCGTCGCCATTTGCATCCTGAAACTCCACAAGCATCGTGTATGCCGCCATGAACCGTGCCATGGTCCCATTGCTATCTTGTGTGTACCAGAAATGAAAAGCAGGCATTTCTCTTGTAGCCATGATTGTAATGGCATCAGTGGTAAGCCAGACTGCCTCACTGTCCATCATTCGACCGGGCATATGTCCCATATCAAGTGTTCCTGGCATTCCCGGCGATGTCGTTGTCATAGTTCCTCCTCCAGAGTCTTGAGCAAGAGCAGGCTGGATGAATACACTCATGCTGAGGAGCACAAATGACACAAGTATGATACTCTTCATTCTCAAAGTTCATCACTGGGTCGGGGCTCTGGGCAATGATATATAATGACTCTGAAACGTTATCATCTTACAGAGGAGTGAAAAGCAATATGAGGGCTCTATCTTTCGTATAAGAGCTTATGAATCCTTTGAACCCGAATCGGCAAACGACAATAGAAGATATCATGAAGATTTATCAAGACTCTGATTTGCAGCTGCCCACATTGCACTGTCTGTTCTGTTCCTCATATGAAAGAGATGATTTGATGAGGGAATATCTGAAGTTTTCGAAACGCTCCAAGGCCATGAAATACCTGAGCGTCTTGGCTAGAAGGGTTAGCATTCCAGCCCTGTCTTTGGGAAAGGTTCCGCCAATCGATAGACAGTTCGGAGCATGGTTTGTCCTAAATGTGCAATTCGATAGTTCAAGGTTCTTGATGAAGATCTTCAACTCATTCAGGACTACCATGAGCTGCATTGGCACGAACTCGCCTGCTTTAAGTTGCTCAGAGATTGGTGTACTCTCGGGACTATCGTTTCCTCCAAGGCCGAAGATAATCCTTACCGAAAGAGGAATGTGAGCCTCTCCGTCCTTCTTGCAGGCCTTCACATTCTCTTCAGTAGTGACGCCTGAATTGCCTTTGAGATAGGGGCTGCAGGTGATGACGGGATGCACAACCGTATGGTTGCCTAAGAGGGACTTTCTCTTCCACGCTATTGAGCGACCTTTCATTTTTGTAGTTTTCATTAAATCAGTGAGCCGTTTCTTTCAGTTTTCATCTGTATGCTCACCGGATTCCTCTATCATACTATTGATATCTAATAGGAGGGCATCTTAACAAAATGAGAAGAATAAATGGCCTCTATGAATGTGAAAAATGCCATCTGCTGTATGAAGATGAATACTGGGCAAGGAAGTGTGAAGAGTGGTGTATCAAGCACAGATCATGCAATCTTGAGATTACTCGTCATGCAACAAAACAGTCTAATCTGTCACTTTCATAGATTTACCCATTCTCTCTATCATACTCAAATGCTATTCTCTCACCCATAAGGATGGGAGTCGTACATGGCGTACGGGGTCAGGTGAGATGGGCTTAGCCTCTGTCCTCACTGTTGAGTACGCCTTTCCCTCCATATCATTCTCTTCTGGTCAAGTGATATCTTGTAAGGGAGATGCTGGACCCAGAGTGAAATGAGGTTCTATAATGCCGGGAGAGAAAATTCTTTCTACTGACAGCTCAGAGAAACTCCATGAAGTATCTTATTATCATAAACGACCCGCCATATGGCACTGAACGGTCCTATAATGGCTTACGTCTAGCAATAGCTCTGAAGAAGCGGAATGCCGAAGATGATATCCGCCTGTTTCTGATTGGAGATGCTGTTACCTGTGCAATGGCAGGTCAGAAGACCCCCGATGGGTACTACAATCTGGAAAGGATGGTCCGCGGTCTGATTACAAAGAGCGTTTCTGCTGCATGTTGCGGCACTTGTATGGACTCACGAGGAATAGCAGAAGATTCTTTGATATCAGGAGTAGACCGGGGGACAATGGAGCTTCTTGCTGAGTGGACAGCTCAAGCAGATAGAGTGATTGTGTTTTAATAGCCCTACTATTCAGAGCCCATAACTCTGAGAAGATATGCGTTGACAGGTGTGGTCTTCTCTTGGGATGCCCCTTCGGGCAGTGAGTCTTGAAGTCAGTGGAGAAAAAACTCACTGACAGCAGGGACTGACCACTATGGTGGACCGGTTTCGTGGTGGTTTCGTTCTGGCTTGTGTGCAAAAACAAACAACATTGCAGCATATTTGAGCTCAATCTTGTCCGATAGTAGGATTTCAGCCTTGCAGAGTGCGTCCCTGTATCTGTCCACAAATGCCCTTAGCTCATCGTCTTTGCGAAGATATAGAGAGAGGCCTTCCCCAAAGACGCGGATGTCCCGAAACCCTGCTTTCTCTACGACCCTCCTTATGGCAGATGGTGTGTACAGACGAGTCCTGTTCGAAGACATAAGCAGGCCCTCGGAGAGGTATCTCGGTCTCTCGTGGATACCCGCTCATAGTCAGGGAGATTCGAAAACATCTCCAGCAGTTCTGTATGTAAGTTGGACTCGCATGGGACAAGATATTCTCTTGCTTGCTGAAAGCTCTTCTCTGACGAAAACTCTCGATATCGATTGCCCGTCCTGCCTTCAGACCGCTCTAGTTTTCCGAGGTAGTACTCCTTTCCCTTTGGAGGCTTGTTGATTACATCTATTCCAACAGTCCCACCCGGACGAAGGACCCTAAAGGCCTCCTTCAGGACAGACTTGCCGGTACGAACGTAGCTCAGGACCGCGCCTCTGCTAAAGACCATGTCGAATTCCTCGTCCGGAAGGGGTAGTAGAGCTGCATCACACACTTGGAAGTCGATATGACTGCTCAGACCCATCTTCTTTGCTTTCTTCTGTGCTATCTCAATCATCTCGGGCGACAGATCGATACATGTGATGTGAAGGCCTAGACTTGAAAGATTCTCAAGGACATACAACGAACAGCCTGCAGTACCACATCCAATCTCAAGGGCTCTGTGGACATCGTTCTCTTTAATCAGTCCTAATACGAGTAGGTCTGTAGTGCGATAATAGTGGTACTGCGGACTATTCTTGGAAGCCGTTACTCTGTCCCATGTGAGTGCCGCTTCATTCCAGCAGCTGACTGACTCTGGATCAGATGCATTTCGCATTCTCTTTCGCTCACCCAATTATCAAGCCCCAGAAGCTATTAGATGATGTATTCTTGTCCCGTTCTAGAAAAGGGTTTTCTTCACTCTCACTGTTCTTCGAATACTACCCAGATCATATCCAACTGAAGTAACCCGCTCTAAAGAGAAACTACAAGCCATCACCAACACTCACCGACACCTTACGAGCCTGCATGATTATCTTAATGCACTCAGAGAGAGACTCATCGAGCATCGCAATGACCGCGTCTTTCCCAGCAGCATGCGCCGCCTCGCTCAGCAGGCCTGAACACATTACCATTGACTGGAGATGGTTGGCAATATCGTGACTCACTAAGTCCATGTATTCCATAGCTAAGTCTGTTGCGTGCTGGAGTTCCATCTGTGCATGCTTCCAGCCAGTGATGTCCTGCATCTGTACGATCCATCCGTTCAAGTCCTCACTGTTGACGAGTGGCGAGACGATGACACCGATGTGCATGATGCCAGCCTTGGAGGTCTCATACATCCCGCCTGCATTGACACGGTCTATGTCAAGGACCCACTCGAACTCAACCTGCTCGCCGCTCCTGACCTTCTCCATCACTGAGTCGGGCACGTCCCGAGCACTGGACATGTCAAACCCGAGGATGTAATGGACGCTGGCCATGCCAAACATCGTCGCACACGCTGGGTTCGCATCGGTCAGGATGCCGTCCCTGTCGAAGATACAGATGCTCACGGGCGATGCATCGAAGATGGCGTGGAAGCGCTGCTCGCTGGACACTCGATACGTGCGGAACTGCTCGCTGTACTCGCTCAGGGTCAGCTCAAGCAGGCGCTGTTCTGTCACATCGCGGATGACTGTGACGACCTTGATGACCTTGCCATCTTTGAAGATGGGGATCTTCCTCGTTTCAATGTGTATCTCTCTGTCCTCTATGCCTAGAACTCTGGACCTGACCATCATCTCTCCTGTCGCAAACACTTGCTGGTACTCATCGAGGACGCCTGGCGGAATTGATGGGAATACCTCAACGAGGGGACGGTCTAGCACGGACTCGCTCAGGCCGAGGACGAGGGGCCACTCCTTGAAGGCCCTGTTTGCTGAGATGACCCGCAGCTCACGGTCAAGCACAAAGAGGGGGTCACCAAGCCTGTCCAGTGTCTGGGCACATCCACGAAGATGTATGCCGCCCTGTGTGTCATTTGGAGGAATATCTGGGGGGTGTTGCATATGCATGTGCTCCGGTGCGATTCTCTTCAGTCGTTGCAGCCCACTCAGGAATAACAGGGAGATGTATGCATCCTGAGCTTTTATCACTTCGTTGAGCAGATATCCGGTTATTTATCGCCACTCGGCTGAGACTGTCTAGGGGATTATGTTCGTTCACGGGCGTTGTGGAGAGAAGCTATAGCTGCTGTCATGGGGCAGAAACACCACGTCTTATGAGGAATGGTTACGGATTGTCTTAATATCGGGTCTGCTGTCTTACATACTGTACATCAAAGACTATCGGTTGAGAATATCTATTACAGCGTGTAGCTCTTAAGCTAATTCGTTGGGAGAAGACTGGCTATCTGCATAATGCCCTTATTTTCAATGCCCCCCACAGTCCAGTCCTATCTCCCAGCCATGAATGAGATGGCTCTGATGAGTCGCAGTGCTTCAACCAGATGTGACTCACAACGTTTGGACTCGGACTTCATCGCCAGCTTGGAAGCAACATCTTCAGCCTATCTCTCCGCATTCCCTCTCTTACACAACTCCTCAGTCCTCAAAGGTTTCCAATCGAGTGCTTTGGCAGTCTTCTGTACAGACGCGGATGGCCTAGGGTGCGCAAGATTGCAGACTTGACCATACGCCCTCCTATTCAATGTCGCGAGAAGGAACGCCTGTACAACATCATTAACGTGGATATTCGCGTGAACGCTGAGCCCTTGTTCACTAGTGAAGATGCACTGCATACAGAAGTCCGCAACAAGGAGCTGCTACCGATAATGGTGCATCATACATGGCAACTAGCACATGCTTCCCTCTCATAGTCCACACACCCAGACTAGACGACTGTATCTTGTTATACACGGCATCGGCCATGACACCGCGTATCATCGGCTCGTGCTTACTGCCCTCTGATTCGTCGTTCTTGGATACACCAAACATTCTTTTGGTGAAGAGCTAGAATACAGTACACGGAGATTTGTAGCATGGTTGACACGGTTGTCTTGATAAAGGTCAGCGTTGGAACCGCAGAGAAGGTTGCAAGGGATCTCGGAGACATCAAAGAGGTCGAGAGCGTCTTGGTCGTCACCGGACCGTATGATGTGATTGCACTTGCCACGATACAGGCAAGGGAAGGCTACAGACGATTTGTGAATGCGATTCACGAGATCGAGGGAGTCACTCGTACAGAGACCTGTCTTGCCATCTGACACAACACACTTCGGAGCAGTAGACATTACTGAGGAATCAGCACAGAGGAGTATGACCTTGACGTTTGGATTTATACGCAATAATTCACGAATCATTGACACTCGTCGAGGAAAAATAGAAGCTGGTCCGTCATTACAGTGTCAGGCCTTTAGGCTGTTTCAGTAGGTAGAGTCTGCAGTCAAGATATTGGAAGCTACATGGATTCAATTCGAACTTGAGATACTTACATCAACTTACTCAACGCTGTGAAAATGTTCACTAGAGGTCGTAAGTATCTCCTATTTGGGACAGGATTGAGCTTGCAGGCGTTCTGTTGAATGAGATGGTCCTGCAGTTTATCTGGAGTCGTCCTGAAGGTTGCCCCCGATCGCAGCTTCTGTGTTTCTGATACTCGTTCCTCCAGATTGTTCTTGATGTTCTATTCTCACAGTACCAGAAGAGGAAATTAACGACGACCCTCTGCAAGACCGGAAGCTCATTCTGATTCACCTTGGTGGGTGTGAGGAAATCTAAAGGTAAATTGAGTCTGAGAGTCACTAACGTGACGGCACTGAATCTCTTCATTATGTCTATCCATGAGAATCATAGCTGTAGAGAGAGTTCGTCTTAACGAACTTTATCAGGGTTAGAAACGATATGACCACAATGGGGATCATGATGGCCCATCCTATTGGGCTACTCCACCAAGACCCTCACTCTCTAGGATTGTTGAAAAGACTGCTTCTGGACCAAAATTGATGATGTACTAGACCAAGCCTCTTTTTAGCTCGTTAATCACAAATTGCTGACGAGTTACATCATCAGCGGTTATCACAAAATCATAGATGCTTCTCACCATGCGCACGATACCATCAGTCTCTCGGCAATAGGATTCGACCAGATTCGACCCTTTTCGAGCCTGAGATATTGCTAAGGCCGCTGATTCGCCGGATTCAATTCCTAAGCGGATACCTTCGCCAGATAATGGATTACATAGTCCAGCCGCGTCGCCTACTAGCAGCGTGTTGCCTTTTCCAGGAATAGAATATCCAAAGGGGATCTCCCATACTTCTCTGTTGAAAAGGGATGAGTCATCAAAGTTGAAATCGGTTACCAGCCACTTTCGAAACTTATCAAGTGCGGCAAAGACATGCGGTGCTTTCCTTCTTCGGACTCCAGTACCTATCAACAGATTATCCCCCTTAGGGATAGCATAGGCATACGAGATGGAGATATCGCCCCTAAAGAAACCATAGAAGTAGTCACCCAGATCACTATGAGACCTGTTGGCCCATCGTTCTTGGCCTACTATCATGAAATCAGTTGCATCATTGAGTGAGTGAGCTTTTCGAACAGCCGAATGAACTCCATCGGCACCAACGACAAAATCAGCTTCGATAAACAGGTCCTCATCATTGTGCAATGTTCTTAGAATTCGTGAGGTATTGTCTTCGAAAGAGACGAATCTAGCTTCAGCAAGAATATCAACACCGGAATCTTGAGCGACCTCAATCAACCAAGCATCAAACTTCTGGCGAGCGATGTTGTGAATCCTATAGTTAGGAACGGCTCCTCCATCATCCTTTCCACTTGGTGGGACATAATAGAGACCTAGCTCTCTTGGATCGCTCATGACCTTACTAGGAATCTCTACACCCAGAATGTCTTCAATGACTTCGGAAGTAATCCAAGGTAAGACACCGCCACACGGTTTTCTTTCCCCTATCCTTTTCTTTTCTAATAGAAGTACATCCATTCCTAGATTTGCGCAGTTTATCGCAGTACTACAACCAGAGGGACCAGCTCCTACGACTACAACATCATAACTTTGCATCGAGTTCCACCTTTCCCCCTAAGCGCCCCTTCTCTCTAAGCGTAGAGAGTATATACTTGAACAAGTCCAACTTGAGTGCAGTCTGACCTTGAAACTGCCCTACATATGCCTCTTGCTCTTCGCCAAGTTCATAGCATGTGGAACTATCGACATCAATTAGTAATGCAGGAACTTGTGTATCCAGGAAATCTCTATGGTGTTTGTTATAGAAAGCCTCACAACAGGATCCAATATAGCCTCTTGCACCTTTCTCTTTGAACTCGTGAATCGT
>CAYPUO010000116.1:0-7627 GCA_964413775.1 uncultured archaeon | reverse complement strand
ATATTGCTAATTGCACATGTTGCTTCTTGTTCTCAGATTGACCGATAAGACTGGCTGATTCGGTATTTGAAAAGTTAAACTACCAATCGGACGTGTCGAAACTCTCGATTCCAGGAGGCACATTGCCTCTCTGCCTTATTTTGAGATCCCGTCCGTAGTAGAAGGCGGCACTCTGGATATTGTACTCAAGCATTTCCGCATGACAATTGATCAGAGCAGCCTCAACATCCAAGGTGCGTCGTTCTGAACGACGCTGATTATCCCCTAGAATCACTTCGCCTAGGTAGTAGACTATTGATCTTTCTCCATAGTCATCTGCAATACTGATATCCGCGCTACTTCTATACAGACGCTTACCAATCCGCTGTTTTGTAGCCTTTCCTATATACAGGGTTTTTCCTTTGCGGACAGGAGGTTCGTAAGCAATCGCATATAATCGTTCTTCGCCATAGTATCCTTCCTGATTCACTACTTCATCCCATGAAAAGGGGCCTCTCCATTCTATAGTATATTGTTCCATTTGTTCTACAAACTCCGTCTGGTATACATTGAATGACACATTTGGATTATAGGACACAGCGGCAGAAGATTACTGATAATCGTGTTACAATGCCCAGTTTCTGGCTAACAAATCCTATTTTTAGTATTTCTATGATGAGCGGTTCATCTATCCTTGGTCCTATGACTTCTGGCTCCTCGATTTTGTATAGACTTCAGGACTTGAATTCAAAAGACTTGAAAAGATCTTGCTGAAGTACAGGTACGTAGAACACAAGTCTTCTGTTCAGCTTCCCGATGATGGGGGACTTCGGATGGTACGGATTCCATTTGATAAAACACATGTCATAACCATATCTTACTCGATTGAGTTGCCTTTTTGGATATCTATCAGATCTGGAGAATACAAACTACCGGAAATTCCGGGAATGGTCAGAAACAAGCTTACTCTACGTAATGATTTGTGGCTTGTGTCAACTGCTAACATTGTTGATTCCAGACTGATCTCCCCCTACGAATTCATTGTTGATGAAACACAAGTTGCTGACAGAGATTATCTCAACAGAATCACTGGAGAAAATGCTCGATATTTCCATAAACGAAAGATGAAGACAACCGCCATTCGGAATGTTTCTTTGTTACCTTTTGAAGGAGTGTTTTCTGAAAAACCAGGAACAGATGCTTGGAAGAAACAGGTGGAAGAGGCAACAACAAATGCAGGTCACGAGCCATCCATGACTGAACATATTCTTCGAGATTTGAATCAACTAATCGATAGATATTGTGCAGTACTTAGCATGAATGATGTGGCTGAAGAGGTGCGACATGTTAGTTCATATGAAACATTGGTTCGTGTCTTTGTCACCGCTGAAGCAGAAGGTGTGAAATATGCATTTCCCTCTAAATTCATAATGGACCGCAGTATTGCGGACATTCCCTTTCCTCCATACTACATTCCTGATAATGACAAATTCATTTCATTTCAAGAAGCTCTTGAGTCACTTGAGGAGCCAGTTTTTCATCAATTACAATGGATAAGAACTCGTAACAATCTAAGAGAGAAGCGATATCAGGAAGCTCTCCTAAGCGCAACGCAGACTCTTGAGGCGCTTGCATACAAATACTTGGACGAGAAGCAACTTCCCAAGAACAAAATCAAAGCCCAAGGTATTGCTAAGTGGATTCTCGACTTGGAAGACGAGCTACGGGAGTTCTTTGCCAAACCCGATCTTGAACTAGACGATCTTGACTACTGGGTGAAGGTTACATGCAGAGATGTTGCCAGATTATGGAAACTTCGAAATGACGTCGTTCATAATGAAAGAGTGCTTTCAGACAAGGATAGAAGAGTCATCGAGGAAGGAATTACGAGTATGTATAATCTTCGTCGATTCTTTCTCAGCCACATAAATCAAGAGTTGCTTGAAAGAGAACTACAATTCGAATCGCTGTTTGAAAGAGTACCGATAGAAGAAGAAACAAATCAACTAAGGAATATTACTACGCTGAGATTTCATTGGCGACGGGAATTGGATGCTTATCAAAATCCAGTTGAATCTTATACTGATGATTCATCCTTGGAATAGATAAAGAAAGGGCAGTGAGCTAGTCTGTTGTCTAGACAAGAAGAGGCAGGGGCCTTCCGGTAGTGATTTGAAGCCAAAATTGGAATTCGCCGGAAAGGGCATACTTCTGGAATCATGCGGCGATTCTCATTGTTGTAATCGTGGTTGCGCACATCTTTGGCCCCCAGCGGTAGTCGTGGCATGTCGGGGCCCGCCGTTCTGGTTTGGCTTACCTTACACTCATAAGAATTCAAGAACACTTCATACACCAATCCTACACAGGATATAGCTGTCTAGTGAGGATAACATGACTCGTTAGCTAAGAAGCATCAAAGCGATCTATAAACCTAGTAATCGCTTCGATTGCATTATGGAGGTCTTTGTCTGGCGATCGTATGGTGTCCCATTGGACTGCAATAGCATATTTCCTAACAGCGTTCCGCGGGTATTCCTTCTTCAACTCCTCAAAACGTTTAATGACCTTGTACGGATCAGTCCTATCATCTTGCTTAATCCATTCTCTGATTGGGAGCGCGACAGATTGAAGCTGTTCAAGCGGAAATCCCACATCATCTTCCAGAAACGCCTTTGCTATTCGCGGACCCGCCGCGCTCATTATTGTAGTGAGGTGTGTTCCCCAGAATCCAACAAGAGATAGACTTCGTGCTATATCGAGGAGTTCCAGCTCTGCAGCACGCGCTACAAACCATGACAGTCTATCCAGTCCCTTAATCTCTGGATTCAGTCCAGAAAGCTCGGCCTCTTTCAACCTAAATGGTATTTTACCCAGAATCTCAAGGTGTCCATCTTTCAAGTTCCTCAGAGATTCCTTGTCTAAACTCTCATAGCATCCAATATTGAAACTGAGGTATGTCTCTCTATCCTTCGCATCTTCCAACAGTGTATGTAGCATTCTTGCTACGTTCACTTCTTCTTCGTCAAAGGGAGTTTCACGGCAATTCTTCAGAACAGATATTGCACTGTGAATCTGAATACTGGCATTCTTTAGGAAAACGTCAACATGTGATGCATGGTTACCATGGATATGACTCCCACACCAATCAAGAAACACTAGATAGTCTTCGACAAGACTCCACTTCAATGTATCATAACCGGGAAGTCCTACAAGATTATCAAGATTCCTGCTCTTTCTATCGAAACCCTCCCAGTCCCCTTTTGTTGCAAGGTCAATGACTGGTTTAGTGAGCTCAAGTGATGCTTTTAGTTTCTCTTCCTGACGGGATTTCATTCTATAACTGGCTCTCCGTGTTTCAAGATCGTCGGAAGTGCCTTCGAGAAACCAGCTTGCATACGCGTAGGAGATTATTCGATTGAGAATCTCTCTGTTTCGCCACTGTATCAGAGAGGCCGCGATAAGACCTAGGCCAGCAGTGACCCCGAGAAGTATCCAGTCAAAGGAGAATAGAAGAACAACATCAATCAAAGTGAATGGTAGCAAGAAGAGGATCCAAAACACTTGTTGGAGTTCAGATATCTGGTCACGGAATTGGGGACTCCTAAGCATTCTCTTCAAATCGAAGTCCACGGATTCTTCAATGCTGTAAGCATCCTTTGGCGAAGACTCCCAAGGTGCCACATATAGCAATGCTTCAGCCATTCTGAGTTTGACCTCCTCCTTCTCTTTCTTCCCACTGATTCGTCGTAATGAGAACCATTCAACAACAGTCCTCTCCAAATTGGCACTAAGAAGGAGAAGTGACAGCCCTCCAACAAAAGGAATGAGCGCTAAAGTATTCTCCAGAGTCAGTTGAATTGCAGTCCCCTGAACTTGCAGCACTAGAAGTGCCAGAGCTACAACTATCAAGCTGCTAGCAGCTACATAGATTGCACGACCGGATTTTGATGAATCCATTACTTGAATGATGCTCATTTGATTGTTGATACGCTCCCCATCATTGAAAGGCCACGGCCAAATCAATCTGGGAGAAGACGCAAGATAAAATGAATGTTGGCACCTGCACTAAACAAGTCAAGTGTTTCAAACACGGTTCTCTGGAGTTCCAACAAGCTCTCTCAGAAATTCCCATCATTCTTTTGTTTCAAAGACGAATGTCCCAAACAAGGCGACTATCAGTAATTTATCAATGATACCCAGCCAGCTGACTGCGGCTAGCTGCAATAGTGCTACGCTGACATCAGCACCACCAGTCCGGAACATCAGTACCAGTTCGATAACCACCACAAAGACGAAGACAAGCCATAACACCGTCCGAATGTTCTGCATCATCTTACTCATCCATTCTCACCTCCTCGCACGCGTATCCCATGGTCATCTGAGCGCCAATGTTGCACCCCTTCGACCACAACTGCTTCTGATGCTAACACTAGTATTTTAGACTATCTCAATTCAGCCAAGGATAATCCAGTTCTCAGGTGATGATGGAGGCATCTGACATACGATTGAGGATGATCACAAAAAACAGAAACCTACCGTAGTCTATTGAAAAGTCCAAGGGTTGGTTTATACTTGATGTTTATTATGGTGAAACCCTCTTGGGCGGCCTCTACTGGTTGGTCTTTATAGAAGATGAGCAAGACATTCTCCAGTTCCTTATCACCAATCTGCGTGAGAACAGTCTGAAGGTTCTGGCCAAGAACACTACTTGATGACGGTATAAACTTAGACTTGAATTTCTTCTTGAACACAGGATTGTTTTTCTTGGCGAATTCATTCCAAGCCTCGCCCAGTTCACCCTTCCAGTTGTTGGTAAACCATCTGAATATTTCATGGCGTAGAACCTGATGCCTCTCAAGTCCTTTTGTTAAATCTCCGCTTTCATCCCACTTGCTTTCGATCAAGTAAGCTTTTTTTGGTGTAATGATTATCGCGTCAAATTCTCCATAGAATCTCTGTCTGCCAAAACTTGGGCGATAAAACACTGTACAGTCTTCTGGAATAGAGTCTTCTCCAAGTTTTGATAAGAGATCCTCTAGATTTTCTGTTGTGTACTTTAATGTCAGGCCATCCTCCCCATAGACCAACGCTCTAGGTTTCATTTCATCAATGAGAGATATGCCTTTCTGCTTAAAGCTTTTTGATTTATTGAATAGATAGTGACTACTTGTTAGTCACTTCTTGACTACAATCTATGTTTTGCGAGTTTCGACCAGACAGCTATTGTTCACATATACAGGGGCTTTTCCCACACTTCGAGCATGCGCCCGGATACTTGCCAAGTAATGCTTCAGAGAGGTCAATATCAAGTAGGTTTGCAAGGGAGCAGAGCCACGCAAAGACGTCAGCCAGTTCTCCTTCAATGTCTTCTCGTTTCTTCTCTCTGATAGCTTCGCTAAGTTCTCCCAGTTCCTCAAATGTGCGTAGGATGGTACCTTGGACGCCCCTCTCCCTATCCTTCTCGAAGTAGACCCTCTTCATAAGGTCCTGAGCATCTCTGGTATCCATCCCATCACCACAGTCTATGTTCTACTGTAAGGCAGATGACTACCTGAACCTGAGGTGCGCATACGCGTCTGTCTCGTTCTCGAATGCGAAGTGTACCTTCTGGTAGTCCTTCTTGAACTCGGCGACATCGGCTGCGACTTTCTTGACATCTTCTTGCTTCATCACAACTCTGGTGATGAACTCTGCAATGGCGTCCATCTCGGACTCCTTCATGCCAAGTCGGGTCATCTCGCTTGTACCCAACCGGATTCCACCGGGCGTCTTGTAGTCGCGACCGCGCTTGATGTCCCAGGGCAGGAGGTTTCTGTTGATGATGATGTTCGCATCTTCAAGCGTCTCTTCAACTACGTTTCCGTCCTTCAGAGGCGTCTCAGTGATATCTACAAGAATCGTATGTGACTCGGTAAAGCCCTTGTGTTCCCCAAACACTTGGAAGCCGCGCTCATTGAGAGACTGACCTAGGGCTCTTGCGTTCTTAATTATCTGGTCCGCATAGTCCTTGCCAAACTCCATCATCTCAGTGAGGGCAATAGCGAATCCTGCCACATTATGGAGGTGATGATTGCTCAGCATACCGGGGAATGCTGCGCGCTTGATCTTATCAGCAAACTCTTTGCGTGCGACCACACAGCATTCTGACATGATGCCTACTTCTCTGTATCATTCTAATCCGTATCAGTTCCGCTCTCCACTAACTATAGTAGACCTTGGCTTTATTCGTTAGTGCTTCTAGATCTGCATAGGAACGGAAGCCTCGAAGCCGTTGCACATTTCAGCTAAACGCGTTGACAATTTGGCTACTTATGGCCCTTTGAACAGTCAGATAAGCGCTATCCTAGTCGATTCCATCATATATTCCTGTATAATGCGTCAGTGTTTCCGAATTCACTCTATACATTCTCTCTCATTTCGACAAGAAATCTTACGAGCAAATAAGCCAGGTACACTATCAGAGTTATTGAAGAAGCCACAACTGGTGGACAACGGTGAAAGGCAGTTCTAAACTCAGAACCAGAAGATGGATTCAACCCAAAGGAGAACACGCTCAGTGAAGCCCTTTTGACCCTGTGAAACAGACTGCCTTGCTCCTGTCCTGCGCAGTTAGGTGGTGTAAGTCAATGAGGGAGAGTAACTTGATGGGATGCAAGGATGATGGAAATGGCCTCCACGGGATGTATGATATCATAGAGAATATTCCTACTAATGGCCCGCGAGGGCATGAGTTACTCCCTCCTTTCTTTTTGAGGGGGACCGCCTGATGAGCAGTGATGATATCGACTATCCAATTGAAGTACTTAGAGAGTTCAAGCGCCTTTTTGATTTGGCGCAGGAATATATGGCGAAAGGAGAGTACCAGAGAGCGATAGATACTTTCATGCGGTCCATGGAGATGACCGAGCCAGATTGTGTTGTATACAACTATGTGGCCCTGTGCTACATATTCCTGAATGAACCTGACAAGAGCATTGATATCCTTCGAGAGGCCATTTCGCTAAATCCGGACTATGACGAGGCCCTACAGAACATCTCTCTGGTACTGACAGATAGAGGCGACTTAGAGGAAGCAGAGTATTTTGCGCGTAGGTGTGTCGAGGTATCTAGGTCTCTCTCTGATGCATGGTGGAGTCTTGGGAGAATTCTGCATCTTCAGGGTAAACACAGGGAGGCAATGGAGGATCTTGCTACTGCAGTTGGCCTTGAACCTGACAATGCAGATGCACATCATCTCCTCGGTCTTACCTTGGAGTTCTTGGATGAACACGAACAAGCGGAGCGCTCGCTCTATCGGGCTACAGAACTCGACCCGGATAATGCAGAGATTCTTGCAGACTATGGAAGATTCCTGATGCGTCATGAACGAACTGAAGACGCAAACAAGGTCCTTCATCGAGCAGCAGAAGCAGACCCCTTTGACTGCACTATCCTCACAAGTATGGCTGAAGCGATGATTATCATCCTTCGTGAGAAGAGTACGCCCAACAGAGAGGATCTAGCTGGTGAAGTCCTGACCACACTCAACAAATCGCTTGAACTGGATCCTTTCTACGGCAAGACATGGTTCCACTGGGGCGAGATGACACTCTTCTATCGTGACTGGAAGGAAGGAGAGCGGCTGTTCAGGCACGCGATAGAGTGTGGG
>CAYPUO010000115.1:0-7680 GCA_964413775.1 uncultured archaeon | reverse complement strand
GTCCGATGAAGCATTCGATAAGATGAAGAATGCGATCGATGAAGGCTACCCTGCTATCCTTTGGGTGGATCCTTATTGGCTCCCGGCTATTGACTATGTTGAGTTACGTGACTATCTCCGTCCTCAAAACCCGTCCTCTCCAAGTTCGGGTCATGCTATTGTTGCAATCGGATACAATGACACCTCTGGTGACGTAGAGGTACTTGATCCTGGAGTCGGTGCCTTTGGTGAACACTATGGCTATCCCTCTGATGGACGCTATCACTATTCTATGAACTACTCAACTCTTGATACCGCATGGAATACACTAGGATATGGTAACGTTATCATTAGATCAAGTGGAGCGCCAGTTGAAAACCAAGAGCAACGCATTGGCAATTACTTGGTGGAACGGCTCCTTGGAAACAGAACCTCCTATGCTCCTGATTTAGAGGACGTATTCTTTGCAAGTTTCGGCGAGCAAGCATTTCGAGGTCTGTTTCTAGATACTGCAGTAGATGGGATATCGAACTATTTGGATCAGTTTGATGATATCGACGAAAAGATCAGTGTGCTACAATTCACTGGGTATTCTCATGAGATGTTCATGACCCTGCAATACATCGCTTTTAGAGATGGACTAGAGTCATTACCATCTCTGTTACCGAGTTATGATTTGACTCGTGTGCTTGAACTAGGTAGAGCCGCCTATCCACACATGGCCGCCTTGAGCGCGAATGAATCCTTGACAGATCTAGGATACGGACTCAATGGCTCCCTTTTGAGTACCACATACATGTCAATCAGTGAGAGCTATGCGACATCTCATGACCTCGATTCTGCATTGGAAGAGAACGCACAGGGCATCGAAGCTCTAGCAGCGCATTTTCTGGCGATAGCTGATGCATGGCAAGCGGCTGGCGAAGCATTGGAGTCTATGCTTGAAGAAAGTCCTCCAGTACTATTCATGATGTTAGGTATTGGGGTTCTCACTACGGGCATTTTCGTAGTACTCGAAGTTGTCCGAAGGAGGCGCTAATCATGGTGCTCCCTTCTAGCGCAATATCTGTTCTTCAAAGCCTTATCACACATGGTCCGATGAGTCCGAAGGCTATCAGCATGTCAGGGAAGATTCCCATTCGAACTGTCAACTTCGCAATCAAGAATCTGAAAGGAAGAGGTCTGATTCGAAGGATTCCCAATCTTCAAGATATGAGAAGCCCTCTGTATACGACGGACCTTGAAGCAGCGAAACGAATCGTCACTACTCATGGCATGAATTCCATCATTGGCTGTCAGCTCATGATGGTTCTTAGACGTTGATGAGTTTCTCAGTATCTCCTCACGGCACTTCGGGGTACCATCCTCGAGGTGCCCATCTCCTTTTCGACAAGTTCTTGTGGTGAAACACTATGGCTCATGTATGTCCAACGATACACCTCTCACAAAGTGGCACTTCCTTCTTGGAAAGTGGAAGGGCGGCTCAAATGATCAGTTTGGTGAAGAGGGTGAGATAGTCACGACTGCATCATTTTCCATGGAACTTGGGAAGTATATAATGGGGAAACTTGATTCATATCGTCACGGAAAGCTTGAGAATGCTAGTGTGAGTATGCTCTTCTATGATGTCCGTGGCCAGAAGTTCCGACGTAAGACCTTCTTCTCATATGGATTCGTCAATAATGAGGTTGAGTATGAGCGGACAGACTCCGAACTCAGATTCAATGTTGTTTCCGAACCGATTCCGCAGGCTTTCGATGAATTGCGATGGCGGTCCTATATACTGAAGGTCTCAGATACTGAAATACGCCTAGGATTGGAATCTGCCAAGGAAGGCGAGGACTTTGTCAGCTATGGTGAGAGTATCCTCCACAAGTCTAGCTAAGCGATTTTTCCTGTTTCCGTATCTACTACCTACTGAGGGCCATAAAGCAGCAGCTATCTAGCAGGGACGAACCACTCCTCAAGCGAGATCAGGGAATGAGTATCAAGGACGTTTTCATTCCGGTATAATCTTCTCATGAATGTGTTGTAGTCGTCGACTGACTGTGTCCGAACCGTTGCAAAGAGACTGAAGTCGGCGCCTGTCCGATGCAGGTCCCAGACTTCAGGGAAAGCACTGATGTGTGCCGCAGTTTCTGCGGTTCTACCTGCACTTGTCTTGATTTGGAGAAAGAACTTGATTGGCAGGCCATAGCTTCTGAAGTCAGGTTCAATTGTGTACCCAACCACCGCCTCTCGTTCCTCAAGCCGTCGTAGTGCTTTCGAAACTGCAGGTTGACTCAGAGGTGGCTTCATCTTCATCCCAATTTCCCCCTGAGTCAGTGGGAATGGATGGTCTTCGTCTGGTTGATGCCGCGAGAGGACACTAAGGAGCTCCCAGTCCTTTGGTGAGATTGTCTTCTTCCGCTCACTGTGCTTACGTATCCTGAATCCATGTGTCTTATAGGTGGCCAAGACCTGGACAAACTGAAACTCGCCTGAGCCTGACTTCGCTACTGCATCATCGATTCTGTCAAGAAAATCTTGAAAGGCCCCAGATCCCCTGAACCTGAAGAGTCCTACTAGTGAGTGTTCTCCCGAGATGCCATCCAATGACTCAAGCTCTGGCATCGCAAGGAGTGCCTTGCTCACTCCAATCTCCCGTGGGTTTGTCTTGATTATCAGAATGGTATTTCTCTCTGCATACACCTGAGCAGGGTCAAGTACCGTGACATACGCCCTAACCACACTCTGCCTTACTAGCCGTTTCATGGTTCGGGACACCCAGTTTCGCCCTTTTCCGATTTTCTCACCAAGGGTTGCAACCGGCAATCTGGCGTTCCTTATGAGGGCATCCAAAAGCTTTCGCTCGCTCTCGGTAATAACATGCACTATATTCACATCTCTCGGTGCAAATCATTCGTTGCTATGATGTAGAATTGATATAAAACCACCTACCTGACACTAGTTGTGGTATAGATGACTGACTATAAGGTCAAGGATATGGAACTTGCCGATGAAGGCAGGATGCTAATAGAGTATGCAGAGAAACATATGCCTGTTCTCATGCATCTCAGAAAGAAATACTCAGAAACCAAACCTCTCAAGGGGATGAGGATTGCAGGTTGTCTGCATGTGACCAAAGAAACTGCGGTACTAGTAGAGACACTGCGGGCAGCAGGCGCTGAGCTTGCGTGGTCTGGATGTAATCCTTTGTCAACAAACGACAAGGTGGCTGCAGGACTTGCCGCTAATGATGTACCTATTTACGCGTGGAATAACCTGAGCAAGGAGGAGTACTACTGGTGTATCGAGCAGACTCTCAAGACAGAGCCAACTCTTACACTTGATGACGGAGCAGACCTCATCTTTACGCTCCATAATAAGCACCAAGAACTCATTCCGACCCTCTATGGCGGTTCGGAGGAGACAACCACCGGTGTGATCCGTGTACGCGCAATGGCTGATGATGGTGCTCTCAAGTATCCAATCATGGCTGTAAATGATGCAGATACGAAGCACATGTTCGATAATGTATATGGTACTGGTCAAAGCGTGTTTGATGGTGTAATGCGAGCTTCAGCTATTCTCATTGCTGGGAAGACTGTGGTCATCGGTGGATATGGTTACTGTGGTCGTGGAATGGCGAATCGAGCACGCGGACTTGGTGCGAATGTCATTGTCACCGAAGTGGATCCCGTACGGGGACTGCAGGCAAGAATGGATGGATTCCGTGTCATGCCCATGGATGAGGCAGCTCCTGAAGGTGACTTATTCCTCACTGCAACTGGAATGAAAGATGTCATCAGGGGAAAGCACTTCAAAGTCATGAGAGATGGCGCTCTGTTTGGTAATGCGGGTCACTACAACGTTGAGATAAATGAGCCTGAACTCGTTGCTCTCACCAAGGGCGAGAAAAAGAGAGTTCGGCCATCGCTTGATGAGTACGAACAGAAGGATGGTCGTAGACTCTATCTACTTGGTGAGGGTCGTCTCGTGAATCTGACCTGCGGAGAGGGTCACCCCAGCGTACAAGAGAGGAATTTGGCATTCGCCGCCTCATAGACATTCGTTGTCTCTTGACTGGAAAGGTAATGGACCTCTCTTTCTCAGCTCAATTGAATGCAATGATTTGGCTGTCCAAACAAGGGAAGAATCTGAAACCAGCTGTGTATGAGTTTCCTGAAGAACTGGACAAGGAGACTGCGATGGCGAAGCTCGAAACCATGGGTATCAAGATAGACAAGTGGACGCCTGAGCAAGAGGCATATGCCAAATCCTATTCTGAAGGGACTTAGAGTTACTCATGAGGGGCTAGATTCCCTTCATCCCTCCTTTTTTCCAGATATTCTGTCGCGGTTTTCTCTCTTCGAAAAGCATAAGACAAGTTACTGCAATAGAGTGACTCTGTTCGGGGTGTTGGCATGAAACGAAAAGCAATCCGAAGAGCATTGTTTTGCTGCAGTCTCTTGGCGATAATACTGTTCTTGTTCCCAGTGAAAGGTGATATGTCTCTCATTCTGAAGCAGAATGCCCCACATATAGTAGCCGACTCAAATGGGCCTACGTTTGCAGTCCCTTTGGGTAACACCTCTGTCACCTTTCCCCCCGGAACATATCCAGTGAACTTCACTCTAAGTCTGGAGGTGGAAGTGATAGACCCAGATGGGGTTGACACGGTAATCGGCAGTCATAGACTCGACTCGGAGACTGCCTGGCATAACACAACCCTCTCATATACACCAACGACCGACCATCCTGACCTGTACTCTGCATTTGTCATGAACTACACACTGGGACCGGAACACTGGGGAGTGATGTGGTACTTCAAGTTCTATGCAAATGATAGTCTGGGAAACTGGAACTCGTCAGGAGTCTGGTTTCGAAGTTTTTCCGCCGGATTTGTAAATACAGCCGGTCCAGAATTTGAAGTGCCATTAGGAAACGTTTCCTTTGATCTTCTTCCAAATCGTGAATACACAGACTTTCCTCTAAGTCTTGAGGTAGAAGTGACAGACCCAGACGGGGTCGACACGGTTATTGGTAGTTATAGACTTGATTCAGAGACTGTCTGGCATAACACGACTCTCTCATACACACCTACAGCCAACCATTCTGACTTGTACTCTGCATTTGTCATGAACTATACCCTAGGACCGGGACACTGGGGAGTGAAGTGGTACTTCAAGTTCTATGCAAATGATAGTCTGGGAAACTGGAACTCGTCAGGGGTCTGGTTCCAGTCCGTCTTTGGTGGAGAATCCACTTGGCTCCGAATACTGGATTTGCTTAGGAACCCATACTTCCTGATAGCAGTGGCCTCTGTGGCTGTATTTGTGATTGTCCTTATCATGAAACATCTTGGAACTCGGTTCAGGCATTGAGCTTTCCAAGAACGTATGCCAGACTGATTCCGGACCTGCCATCTTAAAGATTCCCAGAATAGTTTTTCAAACTCTGCAGATTCATCTGTGGTCGTATCGCTGCATAGTAATGGTCTACATGACCATCATGAAGAATCTAAAGGCAGTGCGTATTGTTTTGGTTTCTTGTATTAAGTGGTGTCCAATCTCATTTCTGGCGGAGTATACTATTCTTGGCATTCTCAGTTATTGATTCTGTAGAGACAAAATGGCAGCAGTAATGTGCAGGTTAATCTCTCTGCAGGAACCTTGTTGTACGAAATATTCATAAAGAAGCATCAAGACTTTTTTGGGCCGGTTGATTGGAGGTGTCAATCATATTGAGGGCAACAGCAAAAACTAAGTCAGTTGTATTCATGGTAGTTTTCCTAGTACTGCCATTTGTAACCCCCAGCGCAATGGGCATGAAACCTGAGATTCAGGCAGCAGAGATTCCACAAGCGTCGGATGCGCTTGAATCAGCAACCAATATTGTTGATTTATCGACAAGTTTGTTCATTAATACAAGTTGGCAAACCACGGTACCGACATATTCGGAGATTGTCCGTGCTAATCATACTCCATCTACCATGGAAAGCACGAACCTTCTAGAAATAGCACCTTTCCTAAAAGCACCGAGTATTGAAAACGAGTCGATTTCTCTTACATCTTCAAGACAAACAATGAGTCTAACCAGCGGGTATTTCTCTGGGCATACTTGGTCTTGGGACTTGGGCACCGATGATCTACATGTAGAAGCTGCAGAAGTAACACGACCCTTGGAGGGAGACTGGTTTCCACAAGAATCCTATGCCAGAATAGCGTATTGCCAATGGGTGGGAATAACCCACAAGTTTTACTTTTATGTTGAGAGAGGAGCTGACACCTATTCTCGATACTTCCGATTATACATGGATGGCCAATTGCTGAAGCAGCAAGTGATTAGTGGGAACTATTATAGTGATTATGTTAGTGCTCCTGCTGATACACAGGTAGGCTATCATGTCATCACCCTTGAGATCAATTATGGAGGATACGTTGAGCATGGTTGGAAGTTGAGATACTGGACTGCCATGGTCCCAGATTCTGAAAGCTATTACCAACCTGTGAGAACGGACAATCAGCTGTTTCGCAAGAAGGGCTATTCCGAGCTGGAGTTTAAGGTTCCAATGGGACCTGATACAAAGTTGAATGTTGAAACAGTGAATTTTCATGACCTTATCAATCGATATCTGTATGTCTATGTTGATGGTGTAAGGATACATACTCTATATTCACCCGGAGCATACGAAGTTCCACTTGGCTACTGGGGAACTCCCGGAATGCACGATCTGAAGCTTGTTTTATATTGGGGCGACAAGTTCACTGGCACTTATCCAAAAGCAATTACGCAACTCTATGTTTCCTACGCATATAGGACTGTCGAAGTAGACTGCATGGTAGGTCATAGCCAACCACAATCGGTCTATGACTACGCCGAGGCCTATTATAGAACACACGATTATAGGCGTGTGCACTTCTTTGAGAATGATACAGACATTCCTTATCAGGAGTGGGTAGACCCAAATATTTGGAACTCGCTGTACAATACCTATGCGAGTCAGGCGTGCAAGGGCAACAGTAGATGGACATGGGGCTTATACTGCAATCGGGTCTGGTATATCGATCGTGAAGTATGGGGACTTGGTGAACTGGCAGGCAAGAAATTCGTGATAGGGGATGCAGGTAGCTGGTTCTACAACCGAAACTGGATTCTTATGCATGAATTCGGGCACACCGAAGGCATGGATGACTATACCGGGTACAAAACTGATTGCTATGCCCAAGAGCAGTATCACTATGACTATATGGATTGGGCAACGCCACATTATGCCTCAAGTAGCTGGACGTATCATCTGGCATGGATTTGCGGTTGGTGGTAGCTCAGTATCTGCAGGAGTATATTGTGAGGGGGCTTGGAGCTTTCCTGGGTGGGAGCATTGGCTCCCCCACTTTTTTCTTGTTGACTGATTCACACCATCAAGTCTTCTCAACCTGACTGATGTGCTCATCTATTATGAAGTCTTGGCGCTTTTTTCTGGGTAGATACGTTCTTTTCTTACGCTCTCCCACCATTCATCCAGAGCCTCACCATCATAGACGTAGTCGGTCACGATTTTCCACTCATTTCCATCCTTCTCGGCGCCAGCGAACATATTCCTCGACTTGTGGTCGGCGCTGATGACTATCGCCCTCTCACCCTGCTCCTTCTCAATATACGCCAGATGGTACCCACCACCATTAGCTCTCACCCTGATGTACTCGGGGTGGTCGTTAT
>CAYPUO010000114.1:6538-7691 GCA_964413775.1 uncultured archaeon | reverse complement strand
GATACCACCGCTATCTCTTAAGCTCTTCTAGTGACAGTTTCTTCGCATTTGGATAGAAATAGAATAGCCAGCAGTTTGGAGTCTGTGACCCGTATGAGATTCATGTGGCTAGTGTTTCTTAGATGGTACGCCGCCTGAATATGGGAATGTCATGGTGAATATCGTACCTACTTGAGAGCCATCCTCGACATTATCCTCCCCTCTGATGGGAATGCCGTAGATGTGTGAAATCTCTCTTACCAGCATGAGCCCGATACCAAGTCCAGTAGGATTGCTCTTCCTTGAGATGATGCGCTCTTTCTGTTCCTGAGAAATCCCTCCGCTCCAGTCAGCTATTGATAACACAATGCTACTGTTTGCAAGAAGTTTGATGCGGATCATTGGCTCGGACTTCGCATGCTCAATGCTATTGTCAATAATGTTCCAAATGACTTGGCCTATGAGGCTTGACGAGCTGATGTAGCACCTTTCGGAAAGATCAATGGAAATCTGCCCCTCTCTCAGTGTATGCTCTTGCTTTGCTCGAGCGACCACCTCCTTCACAATTGACTGAAGGTCTATATCGGTCAGATAAGCAGGTCCTGAGCCAAGTTCTGTCCATAGGTCGTGCGTTTGGTGCATGAAGTCAACTGCAGAGTGCAATACTCTTGTCGCAGTGGCAATCATGTCTCTAGAGTCCTCGTCTTTTACATTGACTAGGTCAATTGCACCTTGAGCAACGTTGAGGTAGTTCCGCAGGTCATGAGACAGAAGGCTCCCGGATATCGTTGCGAGTTTCAGATTCCCCTGAATCCTCTGTTTGTTGTTGTCGATAAATGATATGAACAGAGCAATCGTGACCCCTAGTTGAGCAAGGGTTTGTATATAGCGTGCCAACATCACTTCCGGAGTCACTGACAAGAGAACCAGTGGGATACTGGCAAGAAACCAGAGTACATATGACCAGCCTGCGGCCATCCAGACCTTGCTCCTATTCTCTTGCTCATTCAGAATCGTCCGAGCGGCATAGGCAAATGCATAGATTATGATTATGGTGCTCGGGATTGCCGGTATAGATAGCGGAGCAGTGAACAGAACTACTGGGAGCCACAAAGAGAGAAGTATCACTAACACAACAGAATAGATTAGGCGGTTAGATGCTTTTGAAAATCGC
>CAYPUO010000114.1:0-6528 GCA_964413775.1 uncultured archaeon | reverse complement strand
TGAATGCTCTGAGCAAGATGATTGCTCCAAGTACTTCGAGGAGCATACCGAGGAAGTCGCCTATGAGCGGGACTCCGTTGAAGAGAGTTGGCGGGAGAAATGCTGTCCAGAAAGCCAGCTGAGAAAGCGCCCATCTCTTGTATCTCGAATCCCCTGAGTAGTAGTAGACTCCGAGTAGTACTACAGCCGCAAATACTGCACTAGTATAGAGGACTGTCTGTTCGATGGGATCTACTGGTAAATATTGCATTCTAGCATCACCACTAGCATTTGAAGCTAGGCATCAGATCAGGGGCGTGATATGATAAACTATTACGAAATATTCATACATATATAATCTTCTGTAGGGCCGAAGGAGTAGTCGAGAAGTACTTCGACAATATTCCAAGTCGTTCCTATGGCATACGTTGATGCCTATTAGGTTCACAGAAAGCCGCTCAATACTAAGAAGATGACACCCCAGCGCATAGCCCTGGGATGAAAAGACATGTTCTGACTACTCAATGTCCCAATCTTCGCCTTCTGGAACACGCATAACACCGAGCTCAAGTAGGCGGTCCATGACTTTTTCTGCAGCTTCGTCAATCTGAGGTTCGAATTTCGCTCCCGTTATGACAAGCTTGCCTGAGCCAAACAGAAGAATCACAACTTTCGGGTCTCGCATCCTGTAGATAAGGCCCGGAAACTGCTCTGGTTCGTACAGCGTGTTTTCAAGCTTCATTGCCGCGAGTTCAAGGTTTAGTTCAGCACCAAGGCTAGCACTTGCGACTATATTCTGGACGACAATGATTGGCTTTCCAGTGATCTCTATTCCTGCCTCTTTGATGTTCTTGACAATCCTGTGCACCGCACGCTTTGCCTCTTTCTCGCTCTTGGCTCCAGTGCAGACCATCTTGCCCGAATTGAATATCAGAGTAGCAGTCTTCGGTTTTTTGAGTCGGTATACGAGCCCGGGAAACTGCTCGGGGTCAAACTCAACATTTGGCATGGTCGCAGCAATCTCATCTAGGTCAAGCCTCTGGTTCAATATAACCGAAGCAACAACATTCTCGATCTTGGTCTTTGGTTGGGGTCTGGGCATATGCTAACAATTCTCCTCTGTTTATAAGGGGGCTTGCTTATAAAGGAGGGCTATAAAAGCGCCCTTATAAAGCTGTGCAATAACCAATCGATATAGGCTGGAATGGTCGGAGGTCTGGCATCTTCTGCCATAGCGATTTTGTTATATGACCCATAATGAAACATTCAGTTTCAAGCAGGACTGATTGTGGATGAGCGACAGTGGTATGATGCCAGTTCTATTCGTTGGACATGGTTCTCCAATGAATGCAATTGAAGACAACGAGTACACTGATGGGTGGGTGAACATCGCAAGTGCTATTCCGAAACCTGATGATATCCTATGTATATCCGCGCACTGGTACATTCCCGCGACGAGAGTATTGGCAATGGAATCTCCTCGGACTATCCATGACTACTACGGTTTTCCTGAAGAGCTCTATCAGCAGAGGTACCCGGCCCCAGGAGATGTGGCGCTGGCAAAGAGAATCAGTAATCTAACGCATGCCGATTTGGACACGCATTGGGGGTTTGATCATGGCGCCTGGGTTGTTCTAAAACGAATGTACCCTCATTCTGACATGCCTACTGTGCAACTCAGCATCGACTACACAAAGCCTCCTCAATATCACTACGCTCTCATGGATTCTCTCCGAGAGTTACGCAACGAGGGCATACTCATTATTGGCAGCGGAAATCTCGTCCACAATCTCAGTGCGATGAACCCTACTATGGCTGATGCCGGATATGACTGGAACATCTCTTTCGCGACCAAAATGAGGTCCTTCATATCGAGTCACGATGACCAGGCCGTTGTTGATTATCAGCAGCTTGGTCTTCTAGCGAGACAGGCCCATCCTACTCCTGATCATTTCTATCCCTTGTTGTATGCCTTGGGCGTGACTGGAAAAGAAGAGGCAGTTCAGCCTTTCAGTGAAGGATATCCCTTCGGGTCAATATCGATGGACTCCTATGCATTTGGACTACGGTGAATGTATGGTAGTCGATACTCTCTCGGATCATTACATGCTGAAAGGCTCTGATGACCGGTGCCGAATAATCAAGACTCCAAGAAAAACAATGACACCGAGGCTTGCCAGTGTAGTTGTGATCGACATCAATTGAAGCGTGTTCAGAGAATTCACCCAGCCTTTTCTGTTCACTTCCACTAGAGATTGCGTCGATCGGCTAGTTGTCAGCATTTCCTGTTTCAGATAGTTGATTGCCCCGTCTGATTTTGACATTCGAAGGACCTGAGTATTGGTCCCCGAACCATAGTCTTGGGTACTCTCCACACCCCATTCGGTCATCGTGTCTATTATTGTTGCGTTGACAGAGTCAGGAACTGACTGCTGCAGTAACTCGGTTAGGAGCGTCCAATTGCCTATCGGAACTGCAGTCCATGGGAAATAGTATCTCGTGCCATTAGAGAAAGACTGGTTGAAATTCGCCATCTGCAATAGTGGAACTGAAGCCACAACATCCGGGAGTTCGGGCAGAGATGTAACTACGATATAGCATTCACTTACACTCTGAGTCGGCGATGCTGCTGTGACAGCCTGCATTGTAGATGTTACTATATAGTCGATTCTATCGCCAACGGATATACCCCACACAAGGCCCTGAGTGTTTGCCGCAGCAACAGCTGTAGGGCATAACAGAATCGGAAGCAGCAGTACTGCGAGTAGTCTTTCGTCCCTCATGTCTATTCTCCACTGTAAATAGAGCAATCAGTTTTTAATAAATTGATTACCCCCTGTCGCCTTTTTCATAATTTACCAATAATAACAAAAGCAAGGAGGAGTATGCATCTTCGTTCAAGGAGTATTGTATCGTTGACATATGAAGAGAGCAAGTATGTTGGATTTGACGGAAAGCAGATGTTCATGCGCATCTGGAAGCCTGAAGGACCTCCAAAGGCGGTAGTGCTTGGCATCCACGGTCTTGGTGCGCATAGTGGCCTACTAACCTATGTCGGAGAGTACTTCGCGAAAAACCAGTATACATTCTGTGCACCGGATATGCGAGGATTTGGTAAATTCGACGGACTGAAGGGCCACGTGGACAGCTTTGACGAGTTTGTGCAGGACTTGGACTCTCTTGTGACACAGCTCAAGCAGTCTCATCCTTCTGAGAAGTTGTTCATGTTTGGACACTCTTTGGGAGGTCTCTGGGTTATCCATTATATTCTTCAGCATCCGGAGGGGATTAGTGGGATTATGACTCCGTGCCCAGCTGTTTCGGAGCGTCTCAAGATTAGTGGCGCTGCGCGAGCAATAGTGAGTATGCTCTCGAAGCTCAATATGAAGAGGTATTTCGATACTGGTCTTGACCTGAACTTGATTGCGCGCAATCCGGATGTGGTCAAGAGAAACAAAGAAGACCCACTTAGATTTGATAAAGCGACTCCTCGATTCGCAACGGAAGGGTTCAAGGCTCGAGAGAATGGCTTTAACCGAGCTGAAGAGATTGAAATCCCGATTATACTACAGCAATCGGGTGATGATATGATCCTGATACCTGAAGAGAATAAGAAGTTCTTTGATAGGATTGCGTCGAAAGACAAGACGTGGAAGCTCTACGATGGGCTGTATCACGAGCCGTTTGAGGACGAAGGCGGAGCTGAATTCCTTGCAGATATGATGAGCTGGCTAGATGCAAGGGTATAGTGTGTTCTTCTCGCGGTGTGCCACAGACTGATACAACACTCAGTCTATGAAAACCGCTGATTGTAGCTAGGACAGACCTAGACTTTGCACCTAGGGAGTCCACACAGCAATGGCACTGGGTTCTTCTTTGACCATCATGATGTTCCTGGCCGCGTTCACGTCAACAAGAGAGGGTTAGTCCACGAAGGGTTGTGGTACAATCGCTAGACTAGAATAAGGTACTTTAGGCGATAATTGGCGGAACAGTGTGAATTGAATCAGATAGACTATTTCACTAAGTGCGAGCTATCCCAAAACCCTTTTATGCTTCACATAGATGTTCGCCGCTAACTAGTGTGATGGCCCTGGAGAGTCCGTCTTTAGACAAGAGAGTGACAATGGATGAACAATCGATATAGAATCTTCACATTTCTCCTAGCCCTCTTAGTGATGAGTGGCATGCTCTTACCAATTGCTATAGACAATCGTCATGCAGTAGTTGTAACTCCTACTGCTCAGCCAATGTCCACTGCAGCGACCAATCTTGTGGTTGTAAACCGAACCTTCAACTACGACCAGCAGTTCAACGATGATGACTTCGAATTCTATGTCTATAACGGAACTTTTGAGGTTGCGTTAGCCAATGTCACGCTCTATAACAGCACTGACAATGCGAAATATGCTTCGAAGCTGACTGTGGGAGATGGGTCAGCTGTTTTCTATAATGTTCCTCAGGGAATTTGGGAGTGGAATGTCACTTGGTCTGGTGCTACTAAAAATGGAGTCATGGTGTCGAATGGCCCGGAGGCATTTGCGACCTGGAAATTGGGAAATCTTGACTGGGCGAATGACTATGATGACCTTCTAGTCACAGTTACCGATATCGATGGTAATCCTGCACAGGGTCTGAACTTCACTCTATACTCTAGGGACACCACATCCATTGTTCAGCAATTCATACTAGGGTCTACTGGAATCGCCAACATATCTGACATACCGAATGGCAACTACACTTGGCTTGTTACGGTTGCTTCTGGCTCCTACCTTGGCGATGTCTTGCTTCAGGAGAACTTCACTGCAAATGGCACTGCTGTTCTGGTGCACCAGATAATGGGTCCATTCGCAGGGAACCATAATCTCTATGACCTTGAGGTCTTCACATACTATGAGACATCAATTGATCCAGTTGAGGGTGCTTTGGTGAATGTTACCTACAAGAATGGCACTGTAATTGCATACCAGTATACACCTGCTAATGGTACGGTTACATTTCTCGACCTGCCAATCGCTTTCATCAACTGGACTGTTTCCTACTTGGGTAAACCAGTAGGGCTGGGCTCATACTCATATAATCTAACGACTGTCAGCACTGATGCATGGCCTCCTGAAATCCAGTCCCCTGGTGATCAGGAGTACATCTTCGGGACTTCAAACCTCACCATCACTTGGAATGTGACTGATCGGTACCCGGGACAATTGGACTTATACATAGACGGCACCTTGAATAATACTGTGAGCTGGACAAATCAGACTTCATATACCTTTAATGCAACAGGGTTCAAGATTGGCATCTACAAGCTCAAGCTTGTGGCGACTGACCTGAATGACAACCATGCCGAGGATACTATCACTCTGCGAGTTTACGAGAATATCACTCCAGTCATAACTGCCCCCGATGATGTATCGTTCTATTATACCGAAACCGGTCATTCAATCAGATGGAACTTGACCGACCCCTACCTGGACTCATACATTCTATATCGAAATGGTACCAAGATTACCAATGGATCATTGAGTGAGGACGAACCCTTCTACAGCTATGCCCTGACGGGTCTGGCAATTGGCACCTATAACTTCACGCTGTGGGTAAATGACACGAGTAATAATTGGGCGACCGACCAAGTCATTGTGCCTGTGATGCGCGATGATGTGATGCCCGAGTTTACCTATGTGCCTCCAACACTCAGCTATGCTCAAGGCGATACGGACCTGGTACGGAACTGGACCGCAACGGATCAGTTTATGCACTCATATTCAATTGCGGTCGATGGGCATGTAGTTGTACAAGGCGCATGGAAATCGAAGACAATCTCGTTTGACTTCTCAGGGCTCGCACAAGGTATCCACAATGTTACGCTCAGTGTAACAGACTTGGGTGGGAACACAGCCTCTTCTACTGTCGAGGTTATTGTTGGTCCTCCAATGGAACTCGTCGCACTGGAAGTGGTGGGTGTTCTTGCTGTGGCTATCATCGTTATTGGCTTAGCTGTCTGGTATGTAAAGTATCGGTAGTGACTGCAGACGGCCCTAAAACGGCCGTCATCCTTTTATCTTTTTGACCGCCCTCAAAAGAGAGTCCATGTCAAGTTAGGCTGGACGGCGAGATTGTGGTGACTATTATGGAATATATCCACGTACGTGACGTGCTTGATGGCAAGTATGAGGACAAGAGGGTCCATCTCCGCGGGTGGGTCCATCGGATCAGAAAACAGACAAAGATGGCCTTCGTCATCCTGCGGGACCCATCAGGCGTTGTCCAAACTGTAGTGAAGAAGGCAGCTGTCAGCGATAACCAATATGCTGCTGTAGAGAAGATGTTGGTAGAGTCCCTCGTCGCTCTTGAAGGAGTTGTCAAGAAAGACTCAAGGGCTGAGGGTGGATATGAAGTGCAAGTGAATGACATAGATGTGCTTCACTTCGCGGAAGACTTTCCAATTACAGAGAATCAAAGCGTGGAGTTCCTGAATGACAATAGACACCTTTGGCTCAGATCTCGCAAGATGAGTAATATCCTGAAAGTACGGGATGAGGTCTTCAGGGC
>CAYPUO010000113.1:0-7710 GCA_964413775.1 uncultured archaeon | reverse complement strand
GTGCAACACAGAGCGTATCTCCTCTAAGGCCATCCGTGACAACCCATTGGCGGGACTAGTGAATATATGCATTTCAAGTTCATGAGCTTCTACCAAGTCGCTCAACTGACAGTAATCGGTTATCGAAACAGTGGAAATAGGATTAGAATACACGGTCTTCTCACTCCTAGAATGAAAGAAATCATTCAGCAAATGTGGGGGGCTTGAGCCGCACTTCTTCGTCTACAGTGTCAATCGACCGGAGAGGGATAGCCTCTAGGGTAATATTGACACGTGCAGCCCTACTACGTTCTACGATGACCATTGGTCCTTTCGAAGAGTCAACCCAGAGTTTTCTGACTCGCCCGATTGGAAATCCCCTAAAGTCAGTTACAATCTTGTTCTTTAACAACCAGTTCATTTTATCATCGTTCATGTCTGCTCAGGAAAAGGATGAGATAATTCACGTAAGAGATTGTGTACAATCCTCATGTACACGCATGTAACACTCACTAGGATATAGCTGGTGCCTCATGCTGAATGCCCGTTATTGGGTCCATTAGTTCTCTGCTTCATCATATCCCCAATCGACAATTGTTTCGTTTCCTGTTGGAATAATACTGCCTCCAATGCAGTACCCGGTCGCGCCCATGACCAACCCGACAATATTCATGATGCCTCCAGTTACGATATATGTCCTTGAATCACTCAGCTGAGTGAACGAGATATCAATGTCGGTTGCCCCATAGATAGTATCAATATAGACTGTATATGCACCTGGGTCTATAGCGAGCGTTTCACGCTTTTGATAGTTGGATCCCCCAGCGACCCTATCAGCTTGTGTGAGTGTCATATTGGCAATCTTCGTTTCGAGAGTCGCATTGTTGACAATCCGTATGTTAACCAGCACAGACCCGTTGTTTGCGGGTTGACCAACGGTCACCGCTATTTCCAGCTCAGGGTAGTAGCCCGTGCTATTATAAATCTGAAATGGATCAGCATCGTTTCTATGAGCGACAAAGAGCGTGTAGTTATAGGGTGCCATAATGACGATTGCCCCACCCAATAGGAGGATGAATGCTCCTCCAAAGTATAGGAACGCTTTCTTGCTCAACCAAGGGCTACCCATAAGCTTACCACCAGAGAAGTCATTCACAGCAAGTAATATAGATGTAACGAACAGGACATGCCTTGACGGTTTTTGAGTGAATAGACAGAAATGTAAGGGTATGCTCCGTATTGGGGTCGAACATGACGTCATTCACTCGAGTAGCGGAACTCCTTGATTCAGTCACAGCAACGTCCAAGAGAAAGGAGAAGATACGCTATCTTGCTGAGTTCCTTTCATCATTAGAATCAAGCGAGGTTTCATATGCATCTCTCCTGGTTGCTGGACGAATCTTCGCAGAAAGCGATCAGCGATCATTGAATGTGTCATGGTCAGGAATTCTTTCCGCGCTCCAGCAGGTAATGGACATTAAGCCTTCAGATGTGCACCGTGTCTACGATGGCGACGTCGGTGAGGCCGTAGCGAATCTCATCGAGTCCGGCAAATATGCAAGGCAATCGTCGCTGTTTGACGAGCCTCTTACCATTCTTTCAGTAAAGACATCTCTTGAGAGAATTGCCTCTTTGTCAGGAAAAGGCTCGAAGAATGAGAGAGAAGCAATCCTAGCGAACCTGCTGAGAAATGCATCCTCACGAGAAGCGCGATATCTTGTAGCAATCATTCTGGGAGACACTCGGACAGGTGTATCCGATGCTATGCTCGTAGAGGCGGTTGCAGAGGCATATTCAATTGATAGCGATATTGTGCGGAGAGCATGGAGTTTCTGTGGAGACCTAGGTAGGGTTGCAGAAACCGCACAAATGCAAGGTGACAAGGGTGTCCGAAACATCAACATCCAGCTGTTCACACCCATCAGGCCAATGTTAGCAACACCTGCTGAGAAAATCGATGATGTCTTTGCCAACTCAAGCTCAACATACTGTGTCGAGTACAAGTATGATGGTGCTCGGGTTCAAATCCATAAGAAGGGAGAAGTTGTTAAGATCTACTCTCGAAGGATGACTGATGTAACAGAAAGCATGCCTGACATAGTGCAGCTCATCAGTTCAGCACTCAGAGCGGAGTCTGCCATTCTAGACGGGGAGGTTGTCGCTATCGGAGATGACGGACAGCCGCTACCATTTCAGGAGGTAATGAAGCGATTTGGGCGTTCTCGCGATGTGAGCACGAAGGTCAATGAGACTGAACTCCAGCTGTTCGTGTTTGACATCTTGTTTCTCAACGGAAAGCCGCTTAGTGACCTGAGCCTAGAGAAAAGGCGCCGCAGGCTTGTGTCTGTCGCTGCATCCAAGGTCGTTGCCCCGTCCTTTGCAGTGAGAGAGGAGGAGGAAGCGCAGAATCTCTTTGATGAAAGCAAGCAGCTGGGTCACGAAGGGATCATGGTAAAGGACCCCGAATCGAGCTATACTCCAGGGACACGAGGGAAGAACTGGTTCAAGATAAAGCATACACTTCAGACACTGGACATGGTTGTCTTAGCTGCGGAGTGGGGTCATGGACGAAGGAAGGATTGGCTGTCAGACTATCACCTCGGTGTTATCGATGAAACAACCGGGAAATACATCATGGTTGGGAAGACCTTCAAGGGGCTCACCGATTCAGAGCTTGAGAGCATGACAGCACGACTGCAGGAGCTAGAGGTTTCATCATCACGAGGAGTTGTCACTGTACATCCAGAGATGGTAGTGGAAGTTCTCGTTTCGGAACTGCAGAAGAGCCCGACCTATGAATCAGGCATCGCTCTGAGATTCGCAAGGATTGTAAGGATAAGGGACGATCGCGGACCCTCAGACATTACATCATTGAACGAACTTGAGGAGATGTATGAAGCCCAATTCAGGTACAAGTCGAAGTGATTGTGTAGTTTATATATACAATGAAGGGACCCAACTGGCGCTATTGTAAGGCCATCACCTTCAAGGCAAGGAGAGGATCATGAAGAGGGCAAAGAAGGGTGTAGTGCCGAAAATCTCACCTCTAATCCCAAAGAATCACTTTGCGTCAATGAGCATGTTCAGAGAGAAGCCTCTTATCCAATGGCCCTACACTGACACAGTCCTTTTTACCGCATACGATGTATACCGAAGCTCTGACTTTTGGCTGGACTCTGTTGTAAAGTCTGGAATGACACTGAAAGAAGGGCTCGTTAGCCTCGGATTTCCCAAAACCAACAAGATAGTTGCAGATACAGGAATATTCGAGCTTGAGGCCAAGAAGGCAGGGATTGCCGCAGACCTCGAATTGAATTCGCAGTTCAGCTTAGTAATGACCAAATCTTCGAGGCCTATGAACTCTCAGGAGCTGACTTCTTTGTGGCCCCTGATGAGATTATACTTGCCACTGATGATAGTGCATTGGCAAGAGAAAAGGCATTGCTCATCAGATCAAACCTGCTAGGTCTGTTGGATATCGTACCAGCATCAAAGACAATTGGAGTACTTCAGGGGGTTGATCCCAGAATCGTTGAGAGTCTGTTTGATTTCTATAGGGAACACGGAGTAGACAAGTTCGCGATTGGTGGTCTACTTCCACTTTACCACCATGATAAGACACTTTTCGGACAGGTGATACGTCATGCACGAAAGCTCACTCAGGGATACTGGCTACACACTTTTGGGCTACCATTACCAAGTCTCATTCCGTACTATCTCCAAGATGCTGGCATGGATAGCGTTGATACCTCAATGCTGCTATATATGACGGCAAGGAAACGATATCTGGCCGGAGTGAACTCTAGGCCTGTGCGATTGGTTGATTTCGAGAGTTGTAAATGTGAGGGGTGCAGGAACCTGGATACCAGTGTGAATCCACAGACAGTAAGATTCTTTGTTAACCTATACATACACAACATAATTGAAGCTTCCAATGTTGCCAAGGCATGCATTGGAGGAACGTGGAAACTTGAAACTCATGATAGGGGAATCGAGGACAGGAGCAATGAGGTTGAAACTCTTGAACATAAGCAAGAAAGAAAAAGACCACTCAAACACAATCCCGGCAACTGGGTCACAGCAGATAGACTCCTAAGCGATGAAAGGAATTGAATAGAGAATCAACTTCATACTAAATCCTAGATGATGGATACGGTTGCGACTTCGTTACGAATAGCGGGATGACATGACAAGAAACCGACGCCATAGGTCAAAACGATTGGCGAGAACGGTTAAAACGAATACGTGTCAAGGGTAGCAGCAGTGGTCTACATAAATAATGCAAACATGACTTGAACCGTAGCTTTTATAGGTTAATCAGCTGGGATTCGAAGCATACTACAGGGAGAACACCAACTATGTTCTGGTTTTGGATATTTCTGGTACCGTTTTTGCTGATTGTATTTCTATTCTTCACCTTCTGGATTGTACAAGAGGGATCGCGATGGCAGAAGCACCCCTATCTGGGAGGGTTTGCCCGGTTTATCCAGGCATCGCCTGGGCGAGCGTTTGTAGTATTCCTATTCCTTACTATACTGATTATCCCGGCCTGTCTTCTGCTATTGCTAGGCGCATGGTGGGACCTCTTGGACTTAGGAACCCCTATTGCCAACACGGTGCCTGGGGTTGACACGCTTCTAATCATGTTTCTTCTCCTCGCCGCTATGATACCCGTGTTATGGGGCAGTTTCAGGACCTGGAGACAAGGTGTCAGGAGCGCAGCCGATGTTCGGGTGCGCAGTACTCAGGGGTAGTACCTGTCTGGAATATTAGCCAAATGGTGAGAGAAGGATGATCGGCTCCACGGGCATCTTCTCATATCTCCCTTTTCCGTGAGGTTGCCATCACATGAACTATGTGGACCTCGGCAATGGCCTGTATGTTGTCATTGGAGGACGCTTTCCGCTCTGCAATACGCTGGTGCTACTATCTGATGAGATAACCGTGGTAGATCCGGGATGCAGACTTGACGACCTCACAGCTTTTCTGAGAAGCAAAGAACATGAGTTGCAGGAGATAGACTTCCTGGTCCTGTCGCATATCCATCCTGATCACATCACTCACGCAGCTCGAATTCATAGGCTCTCCAAGTGCAAGGTAGTTGCAAATGAGATAACTGCACCACTATTCGATGACAAGGAGAGGATGAAGAGCTTTCTCGGATTCTATCCTGGACAAAAAGTTCGCCCATTCTGGGAAGACCTTGTGAATGAAAAGATGTATGGGGCCCTTGATGATGGCCATATAGACGTTGTCGTAGGAGACCGAGAGAGCCTTGAGCTGGGTGACTTTATTGTCAGGACACTGTACACTCCGGGGCATCTGCCGGACCATATGTGCCTCGAGTTTCCAGAATTGGGATATCTATTTGGTGCGGACCTAGACTGCACAGACTTCGGGCCTTTCTATGGGCATCCCAACTCATCAATACCTCAGTTTCGTGATTCCATAGAGCTGGTGAGAGGAATGGACCTGAAGGGGCTCATTAGCGGCCACCTTGAAGAACCACTGATTGAGGACTATCAAAGTGCGTTAAAGTCATACTCCCTCCAGATAGACATGCGAGAGGACTTCGTTCTAATGGCAATAACCGGAGGAGCAGGTACCATCGATGAGATTACGATGAATCCAATCATTTACAAGTCGTTGTCAAATCTGGTCTTTCTTCAGTTCGAGAGGTGGATGATTGAGCATCACATCGAGTCGCTCTTGGAAAGAGAACTTGTGAGAGAAGTGAATGAAAGATTCGTCCCCGTATGATATCAGACTCCTGATATCCCTGATTCGAGCAAAGATGATACTGGATACTCCGCGACTACTGATCTGTTCTATATGCTTCATCACTCGCCTCGGTGGAAACACCAGTCAAATGATTGTTGTTTCCGACGCAAAGACTTATCTTATTCACAATAGTTAACATACTTCGTCTGGAGAGGCCATTCGATGCCTGATGAGAAATCTGTGAGGAAGCCAAACCATCTAATTCACGAGAAGAGCCCATATCTTCTTCAACATGCGTACAATCCCGTAAACTGGTACGCGTGGAGTGAAGAGGCCTTCGCGAGGGCAAGAGAGGAGGACAAGCCAATATTCCTGTCGATAGGCTACAGCACGTGCCATTGGTGCCATGTCATGGAGAAAGAGTCATTCGAGGACAAGACAGTCGCGGCTCTGATGAATAACGCATTCATTTCGATAAAGGTCGACCGAGAGGAACGACCAGATATAGACAAGGCGTTCATGCAGATAGCGCAGATGATGACAGGTCGAGGCGGGTGGCCCCTTACAATACTTATGACTCCAGATAAGCAGCCATTCTATGCTGATACCTATATCCCGAAAACAACTACTTACGGCAGACCCGGTCTGATAGAGCTCATACCGAGAATCGACGAGCTGTGGAAGACTGACAAGGAAAACATAGCAGATGTCACACAGAGAGTCAGGAAGGCGTTGGTTTCCCCAAACCACATCGGTTCCGAAAACCTAACACAAGATGACTTGGAAAGCGCATACAACTACTATGTGGAGCAGTTTGATAATAAGAGAGGAGGTTTCGGCAGTGCCCCGAAGTTCCCATCGCCTCACAACATCATGTTCCTGCTGAGGTACTGGAAACGTTTCAAGGATGACTGGGCACTCCGAATGGCAGAGAAGACCCTCACGAACATGAGGAATGCGGGTATGTTCGATCAAATCGGCTTCGGATTTCATCGCTACTCCACTGACGTAGAATGGCGAGTACCACACTTTGAAAAGATGCTCTATGACCAAGCGATGCTAATCATGGCATACTCTGAAGCATTTCAAGCAACAGGAAGGCAGCAGTATGCTGCTGTTGTTGATGAGATTGTTACCTATGTCCAACGGGAGTTGAGGTCACCTGAGGGAGGCTTTTACTCTGCTGAAGACGCCGATAGTGGAGGTGAGGAGGGCAAGTTCTATCTCTGGACAGACGAAGAAATACGGGATGTTCTAGGAGATGCAGATGCAGCCGTCTTCGGAGATGTATACAACATTAGAAAAGATGGGAACTACCTAGATGAATCATCAACAGAACAGAAAGGAAGAAACATTCCTTACAGATCGGCGAGGATTTCTGACATAGCAGAGCCCTTGCCGATGAATGAAACCGACCTCAGAGCGACTATTGAGCGTTGCAGAGAGCAGCTCCTCGACGAAAGAAGCCTTCGAGTGCATCCCCATCTCGATGACAAGATTCTGACCGACTGGAACGGCTTGATTATTGCCGCGCTCGCAAAGGCCTCACGCGCACTTCGAAAAGATGAGTATCTCAGACTGGCTGAGGAGGCCATGGAGTTCATCAACCAGAAACTGCATGATCCAAGTGGGAACCTCCTCCACAGATATCGAGATGGAGAGGCCATTATATCCGCGTTTCTTGATGACTATGCTTTTCTTACATGGGCATTAATTGAACTCTATGAGGCCACCTTCAAGATTGGATATTTGCAGCAGGCACTCAGATACGTAAGTGCCCTTCTCAATCAGTTTCAAGATGAAGCACATGGTGCTTTCTATTTCTCAGCCGAAAGCGAGGAAGAGGGACTCTCTAGGCAGATTGATGCCTATGATGGTGCAATACCTTCAGGGAATTCTGTTGCCATGTACAACATGATAAGGCTTGGAAGAATACTTGGTGATTCAGAACTTGAAGATAGTGCAAATAGGATAGGAGCTAGGTTTGCTCAGCCAATCAGGCGGACCAGA
>CAYPUO010000112.1:0-7720 GCA_964413775.1 uncultured archaeon | reverse complement strand
CACATTTCACTCAGGTGTATCGATTATTATAGGCTGAACTTGACTCATTGATTCCGCAATAAGGTACGAAAGTATCAGTCGTCCGGAATATCCTCCAACCTCGGGACCGAATATGCCGTCTTCACCAAGCATTAAGCCTTGTTCTTCTGTTAGAATGGCTGAGAATCCCTTTCCCAAGATACCGGTAACCGCTTTTGAGATGACTTCGCCAATCACCTCGATGGTGCGTTTTCGCATATTATCGTGCGCTAGTTCGAGAGCTTTTTGAAGCTGCTCTATTCGTTCAAGTAGTGGCTTGTTTTTCTTATACATTGAACTCTTCTTGTAAAGCTCGTTTAATTGATCGTTATACATTTCCAGCAATTCCTTTTCCACTTTCAGATCTTGCTTTGTTTCACCTAGTGTGACATTGAACTGGCGTTCTTGGCCTTCTTTTTCTAGTCGTTCATTGAATAGAGATTCTTCTTCGCTGGTTAGGGCAATTCGACCATATTCAGAATCGATGCCTTTCAGAAGCTTCACAAGCTCAATTATTCTCTTTCTGACTTTTCCAATATTATACTCTGATTCCTCACCAGCCAACTCGGTGGTTAGAAATTTCTGAACCTCGTGCGACGCGATTTGCTTGCCCAACAGCTTGACGTGATTCAAAGATTCTTCGTCGAGTGGACGATTACAGATTTGACACGTGGGGGGTTCTTCGAGGCATGCCTCAATCAGATCTTGGTGATAGGGCTCAGGCAGTTTTCCACGTTCACGGATTCTCTCTTTCGTTTCGTTAATGAAATCTAGTGACTCAACTAGCACCCAATCCTTATGGCGTTGGAAGACTTCGTTACGCAACATAGACATCTCAAGTTTCAGATCATAGCGTTTCTTTTCAAGCTCCATTCTTCGCCTGACCGTTTCGGATTTGGCGTCTTGGATTCGTTCCGTTATCTGCTTGATTTCAGCACATAGCTCTTCCACTTGTCTTTCGCAGACGGCTTTTTCGTCTTTGAGGAAAGCAATTCTGGCAGCAGACTCATCGCGGTCTTTCTTCTTGTCTCTTATCTGAGTGATGAGCCGCTTCTGGGCTCTATCTGAAAGAGTGGCATTTGTATCAAGAAGAAGGCGGTCTTTTAGGTCCTGTAGAGAATCTAGATATGCCTGAACCTGAGTGTGCGTTGTTCTCGCCCTAATTAAATCAATCAATTCAGGTGCCCGCGACGAAGCCATACGAATCATGTCCCGGGCCTTTTCGCCATCGAAACAGAAATACTCAGCGGAGGACCTCAGTTTGAATTGGTCATTTAGAAAAGCATTTACCTTGTCTCCCGCGAACGCGTCTTGGCCCCTGTTTATCTCAAGAGAGTCACTCAATGATTTGATGCTGTCGCCTCTTGACGGGTCGTTCTCTTTGCTCCGGTTGTGCTTGCCAATAACTCTTCTTTCAAATTTGTAATGATTATCTGCTTCATCAGTGAATTCCACCTGTATGAAACATTCCTGTTTGCCTGATTTAACGAAGTCAAGAACATGCGCTGGATTTGCCCACATGTGGCGAAATTTCCCTATTGCATCGCTTTCTTTGAACATAAAGCACCAACGCAGTAGTTCAATAGTGGTTGTTTTCCCAGTGTTTCCATCCAAGACGAAAACACTATGCGGCCCACCCTTTGACATATCAAGGTCGAAGTTTCGCCCTCGAAATCCTCTTATTCGAATGGTTTGGAAACGAATGGCCAATGTCGCTACTCTCCTCCTACTGCGTTTCGTATTTCTTCAAGCGTCATATCGGCAAGCTTTCCTTCCTTGACCAAATTGAATAGAGGGTCGTTTGCATGCTCTCTTATTATTTCCTTGAACTCTGTATCCAGTATCTTTTCGATTTCTTTCTGAATGTTGATTTGGGATTTCCTTGTCATGTTCTGGTCTCCTAATTACTTATAGATAGCAGAGTGTCATACCGTTCCCGTTCCATTGGAAGAACTGAGCCTTTAGGCGTGCAGAAGACAATATCAATTATCTTCGCGAAGTCATTTGGATGCAAGGGATCATATCTTATTGCACGACCAATCTTTTGAATCCAGTCTCGTTCAGAAGTATAAGATCCATGCAACATGATAAGAGAAATGCTGGGCAAATCAAACCCCTCTGCGAGCATTCTCTCTGCAACCAAACAGAATCCTTGATTCTTTCTGAACTTCTCCATCGCATAGTTCAAGTACTGGTCATTGCGAGAAGAATCATAGACATATGCAGATGCATTGAGGTCCCACTGGTTATGACTTGTGATGTAGCTCCGTATAGCTTCTGCAATTTCATTGGTCTGAACAAAAATGATCGAACTTCTCTTGTTGATTTCAGAGATTGAATCGTCCAATATCTCCTTCAACATAGTTACGCCACTAGATGTGCTCCTTACGAAGCGGGCTCTTTCAATAGCTGCAGACAGGTTTTGCCCTTCTTCTAGGGTTTTCATTGATGACTGCATTCCCACCTTCTGAGTAAGACGATTGTATTCCTCCATTTCAGTTGAAGTGAGCCTACATAGATATGGTTTGTATTCAATTTCCTTCAAGATTGGCCGTCCTGGATTCAAGTCATTCCACAGGTTGTAGAATGAAGGCAGTGATATATTGAACCTAGATTCTTCTCCCCCACAGTAGGAGAGGTAGTCATCCATCAGGTGAGTCTGAAAAGTATCAATTGTGGCTGACAAACCTATGTGGTAGTAGGGAATATCCTCCCTTTCGATTTTCTCTGTAAACTCATTCAGTCTCGCAAAATTCGTATAGAGATTATGACATTCATCCGCAATGAGCAGGCATGGCGCATTTACAGTGCAAAGCTCCAAAGCTATCTTATCACACAATTTCCAGAAACGGCTGTAGAGCGTTACCAAGATTCGGCCTTCTGGAGCACACAAGTACTCTTCAAGAGATTCTGATGTTGTACCTCCTTCAAATGCATCGAATGACGCATTCCTCAGAATTTCCAACCATTGGCTAACCAATGTCAACGTTGGAACCAGTACAATAGTAGTTAGATCACTTTCTTTGGAAGCAAGTAAACTCAAGTATCTAAGTCCGATTGTGGTTTTTCCAGTGCCAGGCGGTATGTTAACAATACTTCTGCGCTTATTTGATAACCATTCCAATATCACTCTTTGATGCTCCCATAGACCTCTGGTAATCCTAGTATCAAGTTGAAGAATACTGTCCATATCTTGAGTAAAAACGAATGGAGGAGGTTGTTCGGGCTCAAACTGAAGTTTATATTGTAAGGACGAAGGAACATTATTCCACGTTTCCAGAATCTCATTTGGTATAGGTGACCGAACTATCAACAGTGACTCGATTGACCTGTTCGAATTATGGGTCAGATTCGGAGAGCCCACGGCAACTAATGTGCACTCAGTTTCATTATAGAATGCATATATTTTTGAATGCAATATTTGCTGATTTCCGGACATATAGTGAATCGCAAGTTGCCCGTTCTTTATTAGACTCACAATCTTGTCGGTGTTTTTCCCAGAGTGCACTATTTTTTCGTTATTTGCGAAAAGAACCAATTTGCCAAGAGTGGGATAAGATTCAAACAGCTTTACTACGTAGTCGAGATTCGCGTTAAATGTCATGCAGTGCATTATGGTCGAGGGATGCTGGATGAAGCCATACTCAAACAAGCGATCCAGAGTATTCAGTCCGAATATGATACCTAAGTTCCCTGAGAATGGAATGCTTTCGGCATCTGGCAATTCTATTTTGGGCCCCATTTTACACCCCAATCCTAGTAATCATGCATTGATGATTTTTTGAAAGTGGACTCCTCGTCCCTCGAGGCCGAAGGATCTGATAATCTTTGTTGTGATCAACAGCTAGTAGTTTCATGCATACTCGGCTCACTGTCCAATTCTCACCACCATTAGCTTTGAAGTCTGATGTTACAAGATTGGCAAAGCACTGGAACTTGTCGATATCTTTTTTGCCGGTGGCTGTGCTCTGATTCGAGCAGTGCTTCGCATGAGATCTAGTTGAGATCCCACAGCTTGTGGGTTTCAGCATATTCTACCAACCAAGTCTGTCGTCGCTTTATTTCACTCTCATTCCAAGCTTGAGGCGCACTGTAAGGTGGCATCCCTTGAAAGCCCTTTGCAAGCATTTTAGTCAACTCGGTATCTCCCTTGCTGTAGTAACCCTTTTGCTTCACTGGAAACTGGCTATTCGACGCTTGCACATTATATTTTTCTCGCATAATAGTGAGGTTCCCTAGCAATCCTATAACTCCCGCGTTTGACGAACTAATACCCTGCTGCTTCATATATGCCCTAGCTTGATCATCAGGCTTCTGTGGGAAGATATGTTCGATATTCACATTGTTCCTGTTCAATGTATAAGCACTTGTAGGCTTTAATCCCTTGATATGCGAATCAATTCGAATGAAAAGGTATCTAGCAGGTTTCGTGTTCGATGAGAATTCCTTCTTTTTGAATTCCGAAAAAAAGAAAGGATCTTCAGGATTCAGCTTCAGCAGAGACGGCTTGATTACACTCATTGGATCTCGTCTGGGCGAGTTTCTAATATCAACTGCCAGTTGACAGCATTCTTTTTCAAGTTCACTCCCCCTACCTCCACATATTGTGATTGCACGGAAACTCAGTTTTTCAAGAAACTCTGTCACTGCCAGTCTGTGTTTCTTCGCGCTATATGTCCAGAATACACTCAGCAACAGAGGATACAACACATTCATTCCAAGGTCTTTAATCCCCAATAGACTCTCGGTGATTTCAGCTTTAAATTGCCCGGAAGGACTGACTAGTTTTCCATACAGACCTGCCTCGTCTTTTAATTCGTTTGATAGCTTTAAGGCTGACAGTTGCCCATCACTTAACAGATCTCTAATTCCTCTGTAGAGATTCTTCTGCGTGACATAGCCCTTGGTTGACATGTACCAATGACGAAGGAAGCCCGAGGCATCATCTGAGGGAAGACTCTGTTCCATTGCAGTCCAGTTGGACCTCACAGTCGGTAGGCTACTCTCCTGTTTTGCAACTGAGAACAAGTGATTTTTGAGGAGTTCTGAGGGAGTTAGTCCAAGTCCTCTCGCATTGAGCGCCTCAAAAACCTCGTATGCCATGCTATCATCGAGTGTTTTCACTTCACAACCAATGATACGGAACAGAATCAACCTAGAGAGTTGATCAATCCAGCTCTCTGCATCCTTGTCTGCATCAGGTAAACTGTTGGAGATTTCACGCAATATTATTTGGTATGCTTTGTAAAGACGCCCATTGAAGTTGCCTTTTTTCTTCACTAGTTCAGGTAGATTCAGCAGTTTGAGTTCTTTGCTGACCCTCCCGAGTACGTATTTCTTGATTTTAGCTTTATCCTTTGTGCCCTTCTCGCTAATGATCGCGTGATAGAGTTCCCTGTCATGTTCCCCCATAACGATTCTATCACAAGAGGTGCCATCATCGATTTCACGCCCTAATCTACTAGGCAGCAAGTTGTGCACCGCCCACCCAAAGAGGCTGCATATGTCCTTTATCACCGCGAGCATCATCGAAACAGTAGCTAACCTTTGCTGACCATCGATGATTATGCTTCGCTGGCTATCCTCGCAAAGGAATCTCTCACTTTCCTTGTGTACAATGACGTAAGTGCCGATGAAATGGCACTGTGTTTTGTTCTTGTCGGTTGACATGATGTCTTCGAATAATTCAGATATTTCATTCTGACCCCAACGGTATCCTCTTTGAAATTCCGGAACCCTGAACCACTTGTTTTCAGCAAGCGTTTCAATTATAGTTTCAGGATTCTCTGTTTTTATTTGATCCTTTGGCTTCAATTTCATTCCCACCATGACCATCTCAGTAGATCATCGTTAGATGCGCGTGTGAAGTGAAAATGGAACGTGCTTTTGGATCTTATGTGCATGAATAGACTAATGGGAATCCAGTGATGTCAGTGAGTAGGAATAACATCAGCATGTGTTCTTTAGGATATTGATGGACTTCCAAACATAGAGATCTTCAGGAACCTGCTCGAATATCTTTTCAGATCCCTGACAGACATTATCGGCTCCAGAGCAACAACATTCATCTAGCCATTCGCTTGCTCGTTCTAACTCTGGAGATATTAAAGAGAAGATTGTCGCTTGCGTTATGATGAAAGATACTCATGCCATTGCGCTCATGCTGCTCCCAAGGAAGAGATTTCAATCGACAGCCAGTGCTCAGGAAGATGTTGAAGACAGCATATCACTTCAGGCTTCACAATTATGTTTCTCAGCTGTTCCATCTCAGAAAAAGCACTAAGGATCGATTGTAGTTAACAAAGGGAAGGGATGGCATGTGTACCTCATTGGACCCAAACTGGTACTACCATCCCTGTGTTCTATGGAACTAGAATTCTGCTCCGCAGTCCTTGCACTTCGACTCGATTCCCTCATTTCTAGATCCACAGAACGGGCAAATGGCCAAGAATCGCTCGGAAACACTCCCTCTCTCCGAGATAGGGAGGTGACCAGTTTCTCTGCAGTCCTGACCATTTGCGCTAGCGGGGCCAGTCTTCGCCCGCACCCTCGATAGTTCCACAAACCCAAGTAACACAAGAAGCGTGACTAGGCCTGAAGCAACAGATAGGATGACAGTTATTGGAATCATGGACATGGCGCCTCCACATTGTCGCCAGTAGTTTTTCCAGAGCCCAGTGATATGAACAACGCACAGGATGCGATAGCGAAGGCTCCTCCACATCGGATTCCTATATAATCACGCTGAGCAATTCCAATAGAAGTAACCGAGGTTTTGATGGCTAGAGAGAACAGACCCCCGGCTATCGTAGACATCCCAATGCAGAACCGATTGTAGAAAGGTCTGTTCAGTACTCTCTGTGTGATCACTGCCATCACTCTTTGCTTTCAGGCCCATTGGTTTGAATGGAGTCAGCAGAAACTCCATCATCCAAGTAGCGCATCCAAGAGAGTATATATTGATGGGAGCCGCTCGGGAAGGCGCGAGTATGGCTTGTAGCTCATTTTCGGAATGGCACTGCGCGCCGCTTCTCAAAAATCAGTAATGACCTTGAACCAGAATTAGAAAGGAGTTCAACTGATATACTGGTGGAGGTACGACTGCAAGTAGACTTGATCCTCGATGGACATGAACGAGAGGCTCACATAGAGATGCCAGCCCGGATAGAATTGATTATTAGGCCCGATTTGTACCGAAGACTCGACGTCTGGGGCAGCGTAGACTATGGACAACGAAAGAGCAGCCTTAATTGATGAGGCGATGCGGTACTGGGACGAAACTTCGGCTGATATTGGTCAGAGATTTGGACTCAGCCCTTCAACTGACTCCCCAAGTTTCGAGCTGTTTGATCCAGAATCGGCTGATAGCCCAGATGCCCCAGTCACAGTAAAAGGAAAGAGCGTACTCATCAACTCAAAGATTGCTAACAGCACCACCCTGCTCCCTGCGCTAGTAGCAAAAGCCTGCCTTCAGAGCGCTCTACCGGAGGAAACCCTCTGCTGCGAGTGTATCAGTGACCTCTCTTTCGAGTATGCCAGACAGAGGATAACAGATGACAAGGTCAGGAATACGTGGACGGATATGTGGTCGAAGTTCGCCCCTCCAATCGCGATATCGACGGTGCTGGGATATGATCCTGTTCCTGCGTACGACTGGCTATATTCCATGGTAGGAGAACGTGGAATTAATACAGTCATCAAG
>CAYPUO010000111.1:3384-7726 GCA_964413775.1 uncultured archaeon | reverse complement strand
GGGTAAGAAATGAGTAGTGTGAGTGAGTTACCGACACTTGAGGGTCCATATGAGTTTGCAGAAGTCGTAGAAGGCAAGCCGCTCATTCTAAGTCCTACAAGTTTTGAAATTGGCAAGGCGCAGACACATCCGCCTTGGACGCCTGCAGGGACAATGATTTGGTATGAGATCGTGCGTATCCACGTGCCTACGACGCAAAAACCACTTTTCCCGTATTACTGGGACTTTGGTCAGAAGACTCTGGTACCGCAGCTGAAAGCACTCTTGCCGACTGCAAAGTTGCAGAATGCTAGTATCACGGTGGAGGCTGTGGGGACTGGGCCTAAAAAGCGCTTTTCCGTGGGTCTGACGACTGTTTAAGAATGGTATTTGGCATGCAATGCACCCATGAGGCGTTCCCACTCTTCGCGTGACATGCCCTCTGGCCTAGATATCACTTCCTGAGGCTGGGTACTAGGTGTTGGCTGTGTTGTTTGGGACGTAGGGGTCTGTGGGGGCACCGTGTCCAGGGTCCTCCGTGCGAAGACCTCGTTTTGTCGTTGTAGATATTGATTGTAGAGGACCTGAGCGTCGTAGAACCGTTGCATTGCCTCTTGGCCGGTCCCGATTTGCTGAGTTATATATCGAAGTAATGTCCAGCAGTCCTCGCAGATTGCAGGACGTGTGATCTTCTCTCTATCGACCATTGCGCCATGCGCGAGACACTGACTTGTGTGTGCTAGCCTGGCTGGGTCAATCTTGGGCGGTGGAGCCTCCACCGAATACATCTCTTCTAGATATTTTGCTGCCTGGTACTCTGCAAGTCGATTGTCGACGTAGTTCTGCAACACATTCACAGCGAACTCTTGTCTAATTGCAAGACTCAAAGCGGTGTCAATCTCATCATAGTTCGGGAGTCTAAATGCCTGACGGATGTGCCCAACTTTGAGCGCACCTTCCTTGAGGGCGTCTTTGTACACGTCCGGTAGGTCATTCAACATAAGGTGAAATGCCACCCACTCACGACTATGCCTTGTTGCGGCTGCGATCTTGTCCTCATCAAGACCCTTCTCCGTGGCCTGCTTGAAGGCAAGGGCAATTCCCATAGGGTCTTGTTCGCCACGCGCTATATTCATCAGGACGTTCACAAGTGCCGCATCCTTGTCATTCAATTCGACGATCTTTACCTCAATCTCTTCGATACCTGCTTGAATGAACTCAAGCAGTCTGGATTCCCCGTCTACGAGCTCCAACGATCCGTCCGGAAGTCTTCGTACTAGGGGGTCAGATAGTTGTCCGTATTCACTGATTGCGCCTGCTAGGAGGTCTTTCTGTTCTTGACTCCACATGGAGCGAGCTCGCTCCTCGGGAATCACGATATCTGAAATCTTGACTCTCATATGATCACAGTGATAGAAGCATGTTGGTAATACTTATGTGTTATGAAAAAGAAGAGTGATATCAAAAGTGCCTGGCACGAATGATATCACGATTATACTCTAATACCGATATCAATATCTCGAGATAAATTGATATCATTTAGACGTCTTTGATTTTTCCTTCCGCTTGACCCACACGTGTCTAGTGTAGCGGCTGGAAAATTCTAGGTCCTCACGCTCTGCAAACTCCACGAGTCCTCGGATAACGGCCTGCCTGTTTGCCGGGCGGTGCCATGACTCTTTCTCTTTGTTCAGGTCATCAATCACTCTGTCTATGAAGTCCAGAGACTTCTGAGGGAGTGATAAGAGAAACTTGTTCGTATATTTCGTCATTTAGAACTCCTCCAGGCGCATCTGTTCCCCTTTCACATACGCCGGGCACTTAGGGCCTCGGTGGTTGCATGGGGTCCAGTTTCTGTCAAGGCCCTTCGTACGCTCTGTCGAAACACAGATCGCAAACGGGTATGACTGAGTGTGTTTACTTGGGGGTACATAGTCCTTGCAGGTCTGATAGGGGTGGTTTGGGTCGTCCTCCATCTAGCACCCCTCACCACGGAGGAATTTCTCGGCAAGATGCGCTTTGAAGAGTGGGAGGTACTTGTTGTAGTCCCACTTGAAGTAGTCGCAGATCCGTTTCAGCATAGGCGCACCGTGGCAGGGGTAGTTGCGGGGGTCATCAAGAAATCTGATCATCTTCTTGACGTCTAGAATCCAGAACCACGCACGCATATGGGCTATTGCAGCCTGAGCGGCTAGTCCACGTTCGTCAAGCACCCGTGCCCACGCGTACTTCATGTACTGCTGGATGACCTTCACAACACTTGTACGAGTGAGTTTGCGATAGTATTCACCCCACTCGGCCGGTGTTGGCTTGAAGTCCACGTGCTGAAAGGCTATCTTGTAGGGCAGGAATTGCAGCAAGGCAGACTTAGCGAAGACCTGTGCGTCCTCCCACGGGGTGCTCTGTTCACTAAACCGCTGGACTATCTGCAGTACTGTCTTCATGTGCTCGTTCCTCCTTCTTGCCAAGCCCAAAGAGGTCCCTGAGGCTCTCTGCGATGACCTGGTACTGCATTCCTCCAAACGCGCCAACGAGGAACAATACTAGTCGCGCAAAGAGGTCCTTCACTTCTTTCACACTTACATCTCTCGCATCCTCATTTGCTAACTGCTTCTCGCTGAGGACTGTTGTACGAGTATCTAGTACACACTGCTTATCCTCAACCGCTAGCAGCTGATTAGAGTGCGTGTGCAGAATGTTATTGTGGTTCTGTGCAATCTCAAGCAGGTCCATGAAGGGCTTGCTGTCGGTCATAAGTTTGAGTGCCGTTTCTGGGATCTTGAAGTCGTCTATCCTGTCATACATTGTATCTCTGAGCAGGTTCAGCTGATTGTTGAGGACGTTCACCTTATTGGTGATCTGCTTGAAGGCTTCTATGTCTTCAAGCTGGAATACACCTCTGGAAAGTCCAGCCATCTGATAGGCCAACTGCGCGATATCGCGAGTATGTGGTCTGTCGTACGGTGGATGGATTATGCCGAGGTCCTCACGTAGCCATTTCAGGACCTCATCCTGGTCATCGACGAGGTCCTCAACCCTTTCAAATCTCTTTGAGAGTTGTTTTGCGATTATGTTAAAGTGTTCCAGGTCCTTTCGTAAGGACTCATCTGTTATGGTGTCAGCTGAAGGGCTGACACTATGCTCATTTTTACTCATTTTATTGAAACTTCCTACGGCGCCGGAGTGGCGCCGCAATGGGAAATAAGCGGGCGCGAGGCCCTGAGTGATGATCATAGCTTCTTGTTCCACCCTTCTGGAACAAGTTTCTGGAAGTTGACCATCTTTTGTCATTCACTCGGCACTCGTGGTCTCCTCCTCTTTAGGATCAAGTGCGAGGAGGTCGGTGGTGGCACTAGTCCTGAGTGCCTCTAGTCGCCGTTCGAAGTGCAGCAGGGTGTCGGTGACTAGGTCGATGTCAATCATGAATTTGACACATCGCTCATGTGCTTTGCAAAATCTTGCCGTTTCGCTAGTTGGATTTGTGCATGCAGGATAGTCCCCGAGGTGGCTGTTGTGTGCATCGCATACGGGACAGCGCCATGCAAGGACCTTGAGGAGATATCTGCTTGCATCTATTACGTCGTGTAGTCGTTCCTTCTCTGCATTGAGAACAATCTTATCATGTTCGTTCGACATTGTTTTATCACTCCCAGGCTGATGCCGATCACGCTACAGATTGCTTTCAGCCTGTATTACTAGTGATATCAATTTGTTATTAACTGTTTCTGTGGGAACTGGAGATGAGGGGGTCAGCCCTTCCGAAAGGCTTATCTCCAAGGGAAACCCACCGTCTTATTCATGCGTGAAACCACGTTCATTGGGAGCAAGCTCACGCCAAGGTATGTTTCACGCAGTGAAACGAACACACCTCGCTTTTTCATTCCGCGCGAAACAACAACACAGAGCAGCACGATTCACCCCTTGGGTTCCAGTGGAAATCAAGGGGGGAGAGGGTCAGTCACCAAATACTTATATGTAAATACTCCCTAGTATTTACTGAGGTAATGAACGTGAATATTGATGACATATTTCAACTGACTATGAAGTACAAGTCCGACATTGTCGTACTCAAGGATATGACGAAGAGCAAGGACCCGTGGCTGCGCTATGAGGTCGCGAGCGGATATGCTCCCGACTTCGAGGTACGAGTCTTTGACGCTCGCGGGTACTTCGACCTGTTCAAGAAGATTGTTGACTTCTTGAACAGGGAGGAGCGCAAGGAGATTGCGCTTGGCGGAGGCGGTCACTAGTGGAAGGCGTAGTTGAGGACTACAAAGACTGTCCTCATCGACAGAAAGTCATTGATGCGATTATGAGTGCCAAGACCTTCGCTGACGTGTTGAAAGTAAGAGCAGAGTTGTGT
>CAYPUO010000111.1:0-3284 GCA_964413775.1 uncultured archaeon | reverse complement strand
AGATAGTACAAGTGAGAGGATGCAACTACTCTCACTCCCTCTTTTTCTCTTATCATTTAGCGAATTTCACTGTTTACCCTAGGCTAAACGTGCGTAATACGTCAACTCTTGAAATCGTATTCCTCCTTTTGCCCTCTATCATGCCCTTTAGTGCTCCGATATCTTCCAGCATACCCACAGCCTACCTTAATTTAGTGTGCCATGTGCATTATCGCCTATTTCTAGAAAATTAGCCATGATAGACCTTGTTTTTATCACCTATCTTCGCCTGAATTCGGTACTTTCGGGGTGTAATACACTGTCGGTTAGATGTATGCTTATACAAAGATTGTCCTAGGATACATTCTTAGGCGATTTCATTACACGTGTGTTTTGATATCATCCGCACGTGCGGTAGAAAAGGAGCACTCATAACTCTCTGTTTCGCCAAAACGAAGACTTTAAGTAATACGACTGTATTACTCGCTGTGAGGTGCTAAGAACAAGATGGATACAATCACATTCAAACTGGACCCCGCGATTGCTAAGAAGTTGCGGAATGAGTCGGCGAAGAATAGACGTTTCAACAATCACAGTGAGATCTGTCGTGTACTCGTTATGTTGTACCTGACTGACGACACAGTCAAGCGCGCAGTCAATGAAGCAATGAGACGTAAGTACATCAATCTCGTTGAGAGTGATAAAATATAATCCTTGAGGGAAAGACAAGGATGGAAAATGAAGAGTTTCAAGAGGGAGTGGACTGGGGTCGAGTACTCTGTGTGATCATACTCATCGTGCTTTCTCTCGTTATGATCTTCGGTTTGAGTAGGTAATTTCATGTGAAATTGCCTCACTCGAGTGAACACTTTTTTGAGAAACAGTGATATCATTTCTCTGCAGGTAAATTGATATCATATCATCTCGAGGTGAGTTTGATATATGTGTGTAGGCGGCCCCAGTCCAAAAATCAGTTTGTAGCGTTTCTAGGAGGAGCGTGAAACTTGAGGCCGCCTGGAGGTTACCCTCCTGGAAATACGGACCCGAAGGTCCATGTTAACATCAATGAAGCAAGAGCCTTATTTCTTTTGCTCTTGTCTCAGCTTTGGCTTGAGTGCATCCATGAGTGCAAGGACAACCTTCCGCGGCTGTTTCTCGTTCTTTTTTGACATTGTATCAACTCTTTGGCTTTGAGTACTTCTTTATCCACGCTGTGTTGAGCGTATTCCGAAGTACAGTCTCGTCTATGATGTACTCGCTCAGATATGTCTTGAGGTCATCATCACCTATGATGTCCTTTGCATAACTGCTCAGATAATTCTTGACTATGGCATCCTTGTTTGCTCGCTCTGCATCATCCAGCACGTCTTGAACTATATATTCAATCCAGACCTCAGAGTACCCGAGTGCTTCAAGGTCGGTACGAATCTGGGGTTCCTTGATGTAGCCCTTCGCAAAATCGGCCCTTGCATTATCTCGCATCTTGTTGAGGTCTGCGAGAAACACGTTCTTGACTATTGCATCTGCGACTTGTTCACGGTATTCTTCTGCCATGCCTGACGCCTTCTGGAGTTCGATGAGGTCGTCACGCGTCACGGTCCCCCACTTCAGCATCCAGCGCTGTTCCAGGGAACTTGGAAAGTTCCATGAGATCGCTTTCAGGTTTTCACGCCAGGTGGGTTCGTAGTCTTGCACCTTTATCTGTTCAACAACCACATCGTCTGTGATCAGCCCTCTGTGAAGCATCTCGTACACATTGCCAAGCGACGGGTACTGCCAATGGATTCTCCAGAACCAAAGACACTGCTCCTTTGTCCAACCCTGCTTGGCCATGAGGTCAACGAATCGTTGAGGCATCTCAGCATCACCAGGCCTGACGTTGAAGGCCTCACGGACCACCATCGATATGAGTTCGTTGCTCCCTGGGATTTGATTTCTTAGGTCCTTGTAGGCATCAACAAACCGGGGTGGGATTCTTAGTCTGGTGATTGAAGAATCGAACAGGCCTTCGTCAATGGTACCACGCCACAGGAATTGCAGTAGTGTCTGGAAGCCTGGCACTGATTCATATGACTTCTTGAGGACATCTGACCAGTCCGTATCGTAACCGTTCAGTCCCATTGCATCAGCATACAGGTCTGAGGTTATCAGGCCCTCATTGATGTACTGTCCTAGTTGCGTGTAGCCTGGCACCTGGTAGGGATACTTCTGCTGCATCCGCATCCGGAACGGGACCGTGAGGCCGGCCCAGAGTTCGCTCTGGATTAAGGGTGCAATCGCGCTCGATATCGAGAACGCATGTAGGATCTCCATTGCCGCCGCCTTGATTCCAAGGTCCTTTAGTGGATGGACTGCATCCATAGCACCACTTAGGACACTTGTCAATACATAGACACCAACCATTCCAGTTACAATCTCGCCTGCCGAGAATTGCAGGTCTGCAATTGAGGGCGGGCTATGTAGTCTGGTTGGGATATTACGCTGAAAAACATCCAACATATTTTTGGTGATGGTAGTGCTTACAGCCTTGATCTCGGGCGGTGGGCTGCCTGCAGACATGCCCACACTCATCTCATCTAAGATACTCGTGAAAAGGGGTGAAAAGGCATCAACAATCGGACCTTTCACATCCCCAATGACAGAAAAGATGCCCTGTGCTACCGGTCCGGCCACGTCACCAAGGACTGTCCAGAGGAAGGACATTACATCCTTGAGTTTGTCCCCAAACCCGCCCATGATATCACTTGCAAGGCCGGCCATACTGTCAAAACTAGTCTGCCCTGATAGGTCAATTCTATCAATCAGGTTAGCATAGTTGCCAGAAACAATGACACTTAGTCCATCTGTAAACCCTTTCACGACGTTAGGTATATCATCAACCTTTACACCGAGCCCGGTGAAAAGGTCTGTTGCAACGTTATTCCACCACGTAGTAATATTCGTCACTGCGTCCGTTATCCCAGTTGTGATCGTATCACCGACATTTCCTATGATCACAGCCGTCTTGTCTGCAATGTCACTAATCCCAGTCGAGAGATCTGAGATGAGTGTTGCCGTGCTATCGTAGACCCACTTAGAACTAGTGTTGATAACGTCCTGCAACCATGACCCCAAGTCGGAGACAGAGCCTATGACTGCATTTCCTGCCCAAGCCGCTGCCTCGCCGACCCAGTCGTACAATGAGTAGAGCCAACACTCTGCGATTGACATGGGCCAGGGCCAGGTTGGTGCACAAGTCGTAGGTGGTGGGGTTGGAATTGGAGTGGGCGTTGGGGTTGGGGTTGGAGTGGGCGTTGGAGTGGGCG
>CAYPUO010000110.1:0-7735 GCA_964413775.1 uncultured archaeon | reverse complement strand
CCATCTAACACCACTGCAGGACTGTGGTCATTCCAATTCGCGTGGACAAATGGGACTGAGATTGCCTATGGCTCAACCGCATTTGAAGTCCATCATCAAGCTTCAATCAGTGCCTACTATGACTCAATCGAGATTAACACTGGCCTAAGCGTATCCAACTGGGTCTTTTTGAAAGACAATGACACAGATGACTTTCTCTTGGATGACAGTGTTGCCATGGTTGCAAACTGGTCCGATTCGGTAGTTACATTCACAGCAAATCATGCAAAGACTCGCTGGGAGGCAACGTTTGACACTAAGCTTGTTGGCGCAGGTGAATTCACGGTAGTCGTAAATGCCTCGAGACCGTATTTCGACAACGTTTCTTGTACCTTCACAGTGATCTCCACATACACAACACAACTGAAGTTTCCGGATGTTATTGCAGACCATGTTGATTCTGGGCTAAACGAAATATACACTCTCGGCCTTCTATACACACTTTCAAACGGTACAGGAATTGCAGGGGCGGCAATTTCATTCTCGTACACAGGTCCAGGCTCAGGGCTTGTTGAAGGACCGCAATCTGATCTGGGACTTGGCAACTACTCGCTTGAAATAACCGGGGTTCTTTCAGGAGAATATCAAGTGACCATATCTTGTTCCAAAGCATTTCATGAAGCAGCATCGAAATCCTTCACTCTCGTCATTGGGGAAACAGGCGCTTCACTGACCTCTCTAAATGGGAGTGCTGCACTTGTCGGATGTAATCATAACTACAGATTGGTACTTGCATATTCCAATAGCACGGGAAGTGGCTTGCCTGGAGCAACTCTGCAGGTGATAGAAACCACACCCAGTCTGGGCCTAGTAACGAGTGCTGTAAGCGGTTTTGGAAATGGCCTATACTCGGTGACATTCACTCCATCAGTAGCTCAAACCTATAGCATTGTGATCAAAGCAAGCTTGACGAATCACCAAACGCAGTATCTCACATTCACGCTCCTTTCCGTTGATGTACAGGCAACCCTAACCGCGAACGCAAGCAGCGCCACCATATCTATGGATCAGGCCTATGTCCTCAGACTGACATACAAAGACGGCTCTTCTAACCCAGTTGTAAATGCAAGTATTAGCATTGTTACACCACCTTCGGATTTGAACTACTCTGTGCTTGAGATTGGCGGAGGCGTATATGATGTCACACTCACTCCTCTGGTCACAACTTCGGAGTCGTTCCAGCTTTCGTTCCGCGCTAACAAGACGGCGTATCAGAGTTCGGTTGTATCATTTGTCCTGCAGATACAAGAAATCCCGACTGACATTGTGATGTTGTCAGGTGAGTCGTCGCAAACAATCATGTTCACTGAGCAATATCAGATAGATATCTGCTTCGTACGGACAGACACAAATGAGAACATTACTGGGGCAGATGTGACACCTGTGGCAGCACCTGCAGATGGACTGAGCTGGAGCATAGAGGAGATAGGAGATTTCTATAGGGTCACATTCGTTCCACATAGGATTGCAGCTTGGCAAATAACACTGACAGCTAACAAGACATCGTATGTTAGACAGAATATCCAGCTAGACCTGAAGACAGAACAGATTAGCACCAGTCTCAATGACATCTCATTGGTGGTATCCCTAACCTATGGAAGGACCTATAACTTCACCTTCAGTTACTTGATGTTCAATGGGACAAGGGTACTAGGGGCCACTGTTGCCAGCTCGGTGACCGGAAATACATCGGTTGTGACAACACAAGAACCGACTGGTGAGTACAGAGTCGTGCTGGTCCCCGGAAGTGTCGGTAGCTTTGAGATAAAACTGGAGTTCGACAAGACAGGATATGCGTCGCAGACAACGACATTGTCATTCACAGTAGTTGCAGTCAAGGTTTCGGTCGCAGACATTCAGGGGCTGAATGGACTTGAGGGACAGCTTACACTTCTGAGCCTGAGGCTCGTAGAAACCGATACGGGAAAGCCTGTATCAGGAGCAACAGTCGCCTTTCAGATTGTCACTGCGGGGATACCAGGAAGTCTGGTAACTCTTGAAGAGGCAGAGGCAGGAACATACTCCAAGAGCTTTGTGATGCCCAACTCAGACACTAACTCGAAGATAAGAATCTACGTCTACATGGATAATCATGAGATGAGTGGTGACCAAGGCTATGCGGAAGCCACCCTCACGCCAGCAGTCAGCGAGGTGACACTGTTAACCCGTACAATAACTCAGTGGAGCCCACTTATCGTCCTAGGTTTCGTTGTGTCCGTTGGATATGAAGGAAGAAGACATCTACACAGAAGACAAAGGAGAAGGAACTTAGAGGCCCTTGCAATCAAGAGACGCTTTGATGATGTCCGGAACATAGTCGGTGTTGTGGTCTTGCATCGTGAAAGCGGAATCCCAGTCTATTCTCGCATGCTGAGAGAAGGTTTTGATGACTCACTCATCTCCGCCTTCATCACGGCCATCTCGCAGTTCAGATCCGAGTTTGATGTGGACCAGAAGGAGTGGGTAATAACTCCAATCTCCGACATCATCATGGCAGTAAGGACACAGAACTTGGTCTGTGCTTTCATAACGATGGGTCCACCGACATCAACCCAAGAAGAGAAGATGATTCAGTTCGCCAAATCTGTGGGATTTGTCTTTGACAGCAACTTCGAGGAGGCGCCCGTACTCACTATTGATGCCACCACAGAAAACAGGTTCGACGAGCTCTTTGATGAGCTCCTAGACATGAACCTCCATCAGAAACACAGGATTGTTGATACGAAGGGACTTCCAAACGGTCCGAAATGCCTGAACAAGACAATTGCCGAACTCAGGTCGTCAGAGAGCTTTGAACTAGAAGATATGGCCGACAGGATGGCAGCCTGTGGTATTGAGGAAGCGAGAGCCTACAAGATCATTATGGATGCAATCCACAATGGGCAATTGGTGCCGATAGGCCGAGATGACGACGTCAGAGATAGTCCGACGCATGATGCCGTTCCTGGAAAGGATATGGACACAGTAATCGCAGAAGATGTCCCGGGAGAATCTGTCCACGAAGACGAGAAGACAGAGAGGGACAAGTTCGTTGACGATATCGAGTCGGTTCTTAAGGCAGAGAAGGCTGGAGATGAGGATATGGTAGATGACCACTTAGACTAGGGACATGAACTCGTTGTAGAGGTGCCGTTCATTGTAACTTGCACAGTCTTTGACACCAGGGTGACATGCTCTTAGGAAACCGCACTGGGACTCTGTGAGGTCACATCTTTATCCGGGCAACCTCGTAGTATTGTTTGTAGGTCGTGATTTTAGAGGACCTACAAGATATGTCACACAGGCATCTAGACGATATCCAACACTATCCAAGATTCCTGTAGCTGTTACGTAACTGCCCATATCGACCCGATTCCAGTCCTACCTCTCGACTAGGTAGAATTCCTGAGGCATCTCGATTGTATTTAAGAGACCTTCGGGGTGCTCATCCTCAGGCGTCACTCATTGCTTGGGGATTGCACACAGGGGATTTGGTCGAGGGACAGAAACTGGATGGCCAAGATAAAATGACCATTAGGTCTGTGGACTAATTCGTTTCTGAACTTGATAATAGAAATGCTTACCACGATATAAGATAGACAGTGATCAGACACTTGTTGCTTTGATCTGTATTCTTGGGCTGAGTTCAAGTCCTACGGAATCTATTTAAGGCATCCGAGATAATCATTGTTAAAGTCAGCAAAGCAAAATTGGGACCATAAAAAAGTGGTAAATGACTACCATGTATTAATTTTCTATGAAATTCCCTAGGAGTCGCGGCTGATAGTTCAGAAGCGTGCACTTTGAGGCTTCATCATTTGGCGGTCAAGCATGAGTGTGCGCATAAGAAATTAAGGTGTAAAGCATTGTCTAGACCAGCAAATTTCAGTTGGCTAATACAAGGGAAGATTGCAGGATGTGGCGCGCCGAGTAATGAAGAACTTGACTGGCTCTACGATCAAGGCATAGGAGCTATTGTTTCTCTAACTGAAACCCCACTGCCCCGGGAACCAGTAGAGAAATTTGAGTGTCTTCACGTCCCGATAAAGGATCGGCATAGGCCGTCCATTCGACAGATAATAGGAGCTATTCAATTCATAGAGGATATGCTTGACAGAGGAAAACCTGTAGTAGTACACTGTGGTTTCGGGTTGGGCAGGACAGGTACTATACTGGCTGCGTACATGGTCAAGCAAGAGATGAAACCAGACGACGCAATCAACAAGGTCAGGTCGAAAAGACCCGATTCGGTCGATAAGGTACAGGAAAAGGCTGTCTATGATTACTGGAAGTATACGCAATGCAGAATAGCCGCAATCTTACCAACGTTCAACAGGGATAAGTACCTAGATAAGGCTCTGCGAACCTTATTTGGGTGCAGAGGAGTCGATGAGGTAATAGTCGTAAATGACGGCTCAACAGATGATACGAAGAAGCTGGTAGAGAAGTGGAAACCACACCTGAAATACATAGAGCATGAGAAGAGCCGGGGTACGCCTTATTCATTCAACGAGGCAGTTGAGCACACGAATTGCACTGTGGTCTTCTTCACAGCGGATGACCACTTCTCCTATAGTTCTGATTTCTTTCTGAAGATGAAAAGCCATTTTGTAAATAAGAAAGTGGGCGTAGTCGGATGCAGAGTAGTAACTAAGGGTAAGAGAAGCGTCTTTAGGAAGAAGAAGGACTCAGGAGTTTCCTTGTTTTTGACCAATCTGAAGAAAAAGACTGAAAGGCGATCAGGTTTCGTAGATGTACACAGGAGTTACGTTCCGGGTGCCATGGCGGTTAGGAGAAGCATATTTGATAAGACAGGGTTCAGTTTGGATTATAGGGGAAACTGTAACTATGAGGAGCAGGATTTTCAAAGAAAAGTACATGACTTAGGTTACGAGATTTACTATGACAGCTCACTAGTCATCGAGCATACACCTGCAGAATCTGGCGGTCACCGTAGATTCACGGAGAAGAAATACTTATACTGGCACTTCCGTAACAGAACCATGTTCCTCCTCAGGCATTCAAGGTGGAGGCTTCTCTTCTTTCCGTTACTCCACATTTTTAAGAATCAGTTCTTCCGTCAATACCCAAGAACCTTTCTACGTGCTTGCCTCGACGGATTCATCACAGGAATATCAGCACTAAAGGGCTGATATTCGGTACCTACCAAAGAGATGCCCTTTTATTGGAGAGAATCTGCCAGAACGAGTCTGCATAGTCAATGGAGCTCAGTAGAATGATAGCAGATTCGAACAGAGAATGGTCGACAGAGAGCTGGCTATCTAGTGCAAGGCATCTTGTGAAATGGGCAGACTCAACTCAACCACAGGATCGCATTCTACTACTGGTAAGGCATTCGCACCGTGAGGTGATAGATGACCATACTGCTATGTTGAACACAGAACTCACGCCGCTGGGACTGCGGATGTCGAGAGAGTTTGGACGGCGATTGCCTGCCAATCGAAAGACGCACATGTTCTGCAGCTTCGTATCCAGGTGCTATCAGACTGCAGATGAGATATCTGAGGGAATCAGGGAAAACGGCGGAGAAATCGAAGAATTCGACGCCATTGCAGTTCTGGCAACCCCAGAGGTAAGGGATGAAACCGTGTGGCAAGAACTCCAACCGGACGGCCGAAACGTAACAGACTATGTGAATCACTGGGGGGACGGCAAGTTCGGAAGTAGAATCGAGCCATTTGAGGAGTATAGACCCAGACTCGTGAATCACCTGATTAAGCGGCTCTCAGCAGAAGGACCAGGAGCTATGCATGTCCATGTCACACATGACTTGGCATTGATGGCTGCAAAACGAATGTTCCTAGGTAGACCTGTTGCGAAAAGCGATCGAGAGCCTTACCTTGGCGGTATTGGAGTAGTTATCAACGATGAGGATACAAGGCTGTTCATAGGGTGCAATTCAACCATTCAGAATTTGGTAGTCTAATGTCACACCAAAGAAGTAATCAATAGAAACACAAGCACAACGGTGATGAAAAGATTGACTGTACTTGATGATGTTAAGAGCTGGCTCTGGGTAGCCAAGTACTGGATTGTCATCTATGCTGCGATGCTCCTGGCTGGTGTGGCAGTCGGAGACCTCGTTTCGCCAGGACTATTCTGGGTAGCTTCAATGTCAGTTGTGGTGGTCCTAGTTGCTCCAGTTACATATCGACACCTTGTTGGTGGAGGGTGCAGTCTGAGATTCCAGATCTGCGCACTTGTGAAAGGAGCACTGGTTGGTATGATCTACTTCTTCGTAGCCTTGCTTGTTGATCCCTTTGTCTGGAGCGCACTCCAAGTATATGTTGGATGGAATGCACTGTCACTCAACACGTTTTCAACCATGTTCTACCAGGCCTGGTTCTTTGCTGGCATAATTGGTGGATTTGCAGCCCGCATTGTCGAAGTAAGACAGATGAGCTCTGTGGGACAGATAACCATTGCTGGGTTTGAGTGACGGCTACGAGAATCCAGTACAAAGCCGAACACCATATAAATGCCCGTTTGACATAAATCATGGATGCCTTCATGGTAGGAGCACAAATTATACTGTAAAGTTGTCCTAACACAGCGGTGGTTTCTGAGATTCCTCCCAGTGGTGTTTTGTGAAAGCAAATCACTCTGGTGTCCAAGACTGTGCAGTTTATAATGAACGGAGGGAGTATTGTCTTTTCATTATTGAGATGTGGCTTTTCCCTCAAGAGAGGTTCTCAGTTCCTTTTCTCGACCTACCCATCTTTTCGTTGAATGGGTTCGTGGTCATTTATGCAAGTAATCTAGTCATTTCACTGCTATTTCTTATTCCGGGCGCCTACCTTGGGGTCAAGGGTGTTAGCGACCTTGGACTTGAAGTATCGGAAACGCATAGGGCAGACCGAGTCGTAGAGGAAGGCATCTACTCTAGAATCAGGCACCCTCAGTATCTTGGAGCCTTTCTCTCGCATATCGGGATTTCACTTCTCCTGTCAGCATTCTATTCTCTGCTCGTCACCCCAATCATTGTTCTCCGTGACTTTGCGGCCTGCAGAAAAGAAGAGAAAGAGATGATTCGGGAGTTTGGACAGGAGTATGAAGACTATAGGCAGCGTGTGCCCATGCTCATTCCACGACTTGGTAGGAGCTACAAGAGGAACTGAAATGGGAGAAGACCTAGAAGCACCAAGATGCAGCCAGCTACATAGTACTTGCTAAGCTTGTACTCCTTGGCTAGTGATAGGAATACTCCACCGACTCCAACGAGAAAAGAGAGAGCAACGTAGAGCCAGATGAAGTCAATTCGAGGAACGCCATAGAGGAGAAGTCTAAGCAATAGTCCCACGAGAGAGAACAAGATGAGATTCTTGACGACGAAGTCTTCGAGTGTGTCCATCTGCCTTCCACACCTATGAATAGAGCCGAATCTGCGGCGACTGGTTACCCTATTCTGTGTTCCATTTTGATAGATAGCATGTCGCCATAACTCAATCCTTTTCTAACTGGACGACGAGAGGTCAAATGATGATTGTATGGACATCCCTGTAAGTTCTTGGTACAACGCCATCTTCCAAAGGTACTCAAGGAGAAAGTACACAGGAGCACCAATTCCGGATGACCTGCTTGATAGTCTAGAGGAAGTCTCCAAGACATTCAAACCCTTCAAAGGGGCACGGTCTCTTCTAATGAGGAATACGCCAGACAAGTTATTGAAGGGAATCATAGGCTCATATGGAGCGGG